>JBCDHN010000011.1:0-12324 GCA_038749915.1 Verrucomicrobiota bacterium
CCAAATCAGGAGCCACAGGAAAACGGAGGCCGCGAATTTCTTCGCCAGGCTGTAGCAAAAGTCACCGGGCTTGATGATGGATGTTGGTACGAAGTGATTCTGAAGGTTGCCAACCTTGACGAGCCGAACACGATGTTTCGGTTTCCGCGCGGGAGATAATCCAGTGGCGGCATCAGCAACATGATGCCGAACACCGTCCCAATCGTAAAAACCAGGATAACGCTGATGCGGGCCGACCAGGATTGATTCACCGTCCCGATGAAATTCCCAACAGCATTGGGGAGACCGTCGATCAGCATTCGAAACGTATGAACCGGGTTGAGCCAGTTCCGCTTTCCCTCGGGTTTCCCATCGTCGTCGCCATTCTGCTGTTCGTGCAGGGAATCCCCGCGATGGAGAATCCGCGCTGCAGCTGCCGGGATTACCGTGAGCGAGACCAGCAGGCTCAAAGCAACCGCCGCCATAATGGCATAGGCGATGTCCTTGAAGAGTTGACCGGCGGTTTCCTGAATCAGTAAGATCGGGAAAAAGACGACCATGGTCGTTACCGTGGAAGCGAGGACTGCACCAGCGACTTCCTTGGCGCCTTCGACCGAAGCCCTGCGAGCGCCTTTCCCCATTTCGAGATGACGGAAGATGTTCTCGATCACCACAATCGCGTTATCGACCACCATTCCGACCGCGAATGCCATTCCGGCGAGCGAGATGATGTTCACCGAACGTCCCAGCGCCACGAGCACGACAATCGCACCAATGACTGAGATTGGGATCGCGATCGCGATGATGCCGACGGTTCGTAGCGAACGCAGGAAGAAGAGCAGCGTTAGTGTTGCCAGAACACCGCCGAAGAGAATGTTGCTTTGCACCAACTTGATCGCGTCCCGGACATAGGTCGTCGCGTCGTAGGACTGCACCAGCTCAAGCGTTCCGTTCAAGCCGAGCGAGCGCGCGTGCTCTGCCAACAATCCATTCGGAGCATTCATTCGGTCGACCTCTGCTTTGATCTCGTTCATCGTTCCGATCAAGTTGGCCCCGAGCTGCACCTGAAAATTGAAGAAGGGCATTTCATGACCGCGGGCTCGGGCCCAGTTCGCTTTTTCCTTGTAGGTTTTGATCACCTCAGCCACATCACGGACGTACACCGGACCGGCGTCGTCCCGGCGAATGATCATGCTCATGACCGCTTCCGGATTCGCGAACCGGCCCGTGGCCCGAATCCGAATATCACGTTTCCCCTCCGGAATCTGACCGCCGGAGAAGTTCTCATTGGAAACCCGAATCGCGGTGACGAGTTGTTGCCAGGTGAGGTTCCGATTTGCCAACGCGCGGGGATCGACCCGAATCTGCAGTTCCGCCTCGCGCGCTCCTCGAATCCCCACCTGGGAAACCCCGGGAATGCGATCGAATCGCGGCTTCATCCGGCGTTCCATGAAGTCGAACAGTGTTGTCGTATCGAAGTTGGGATCCGTCGAGGAAAGCCCAATCCACGCCACGTAATCGACCGACTCCGGATCGATGTCCTCCACCACCGGCTGAATCACATTGGGCGGATAACCCGGAACCTCGTCCAGCTTCTGCAACACCTCCGCCTTCGCATCATCAATATTGGTCCCAGTCACGAACTCCAGTCGCACCGTTCCCTGACCCGCCTTGCTATTGCTTGTGAGCGAAGCCAAGCCTGCAATATCGCCTAACACCTTCTCCTGTTCCTCAACAATATCACTTTCGATTTCCTCGGCCGACGCGCCTTCCCAATTCGTGCTCACCGAAATCACAACGGAATCGACCTCCGGCTTCATCTGCACCGGCACGCTCGTAAAGGCGAGAACCCCAGCCAGCAACGCCAACCCGACCCCGACCGCAACGGTCACCGGTTGGCGGACGCAATATTCGACGAGATTCATGAAGCAAGGGATACTGGATCAGCAAAGGCGATGCATCAAGGGAAGCTGTGTTTCGTCTTTCAGATGTCTTACAACTTACTTAGAGTTGATCGGTTTTGATCCATAACATCGAATCAATCGTGAGTTATCGAATGGTTTGGAAGGATGATATCGAGTTGCGTTGAATTTGCCACCCCCTCATGATACCTTCAACCATGTCCGAAGCGGTCGCCACTTTGACAGAAGCCGATATCCTGAATGACGTTCTTTCGCCTGGAAAAGGTGATTTGGATGAAAAAGCGGCGCGAGCGATTCTGGATTTTCGCTTTTCTGATGCCGCTCAAAACCGGATTAGAGGCTTACTCGATGCTCAAAACCGGGATGAGCTCAGTCCCAACGAACAAGGCGACTTGGAAAAATTTCTTCGGGTGGGTCAGCTTATTGATCTGCTTCAAGCAAAAGCTCGTCTTTCCCTGAAAAAGTAAGCGATTTTGGGAATGGCGACTCGTCGTGAGCAGGTGAGAGACCGTGCCGGTGACCGCTGCGAATATTGCCGAATGCCCCCAAAGCGGAACCATTTTACCGCATGAGCAGGATCACATTCAGGCTCAGAAACACCACGGGCCTACTACGCTGGAAAATCTTTGTTGGTCTTGCGCTCAATGCAATGGTGCCAAGGGAGCCAACGTGGCAGGATATGATCCCGATACCGGGCAGTTGACCGCTCTCTTCAATCCTCGTTCTCAAGATTGGTCAGATCACTTTGTTTGGGAAGGTGCTGTCTTGATTGGAAAGACGCCGGAGGGAAGGACGACAGTGGATGTCCTGAGCATCAACTGGCCCGAGCGCGTGGAACATCGAGAACTGTTGGTTGAAGCAGGAGTCTTCTCCTGATGCTACTATAACTTCGGCATCGGTCCTTTGGGTTCGCCCTTTTCCTGAACCATTAACGGTTGGCCCGGCATGAGGCGATCGTTGCCTTCAATCACGACGCGGTCGTCTTTGCTGAGGCTGGCATCTTTGGCGCGGACGAAGGCCATCCCGAACCGCTCGAAGTTGACAGCGACGGGAACTTGTCGTGCTGCTGGCATCGGCCCTTCGCCTGAGGCATCGACGACGAAGACAAAGTCTCCCATGCGGGAACGGACGAGGGCGTCGACCGGAAAACTGTAGTGCGGCTCGTCTTTGCCGACGGGGACGATGCCGGTGATCGACTGGCCCGCCGCGAGATTGCCCTTTTTGTTCTCGAGGGTGGCGACCACGGTGAAGAGCTGGCTGGTTGGTTCAACGTCCGGGACGATGGAGACTAGGGTAGGGGTGAAGATTTCTCCGCTGGACGACAGTCGCACCTGGATCGCATCCGGTTTGGCAGACACATCCCCGAGGTAGCGTTCCGGAACGCTCAACCACGCCTCGACCGGATCGACCGAAACGAGAGTCATGACGGATTCTCCGGTGTTGACCCATTCCCCGATCTCCACATGACGCTCGGCAATAACCCCGGAAAACGGGGCCGAGATTTCGAGGTCTTTGCGCCGGATCTCCATCAGCTCGATGCGGCTTTCCGCTTCGGCCACGGCTTGCTTTGCGGCTTCGGCCTGGGCATCGGCCACTGCCAGTTCCCGTTCAGCATCGAGAAACTCGCTCTTGGAAATGGCCTTGTCGCTCAGGAGTCCCTGCTTCATTTCCAGATCAGAGTTGGCCCGCTTCAATTCCGCTTCGCGCTGACTCACGAGTTTGGCGGCGGATTGGAGCTGCGCTTTGGCCTCGGCCAATTGAGCTATGGTGCGGCGTTTATCCAACTGCACGAGTTTGGCGCCCTTTTTCACCTGGTCCCCTTCGTCTGCGAAGACCTCGATCACAGACTCCGCCTCATGCGCTGCGATGTCGGCCCGGGAAACGGCGCGAAGCGTCCCGGTGACGATCGATTCATCCTGAGCAGTGGAAGTTTGCACCGCAGTAGCAAAGACCGCAGCGGGTGGGGGACCTTCCGGTATGGGGCCGCCTCCGCCTTGGGTTCCGGCAGTTGGTGCCCTCTGAATCACCATGACAATGGCGGCGACCACCCCGACCAAAAGCAGAGCAAGACCCGCCATCAGAAGCGGTCCTTGTTTGGAGGGGGAGTCGGAGTTTCCGGCAGAAGACATCGGCGGGCATTGACGGTTGGGTAGACCGTTCTGTCAAACCGACTCCGACGGGAGTTCGGCGCAATGCTTACACGATTTGGCGGAGATCCGCGGCTTACTTCTTGAAGAAGGGGAATCGCGTTTTGGCCCGGGACTTTTCGCGATTGTTCGCGTTGAGTTTCTTGGGCTCCTCAGACAACTGAAAGTCCGCTTCCAGACGTTGTTCGGTCGGGACACCCGGATTGGGAAATTCCTCGGCTGCGTCGGCTCCGATCTCGGTTCGGAGGTCTTCATCGTAGCTCGCTCCCATCAACTCGTGATTGTCCGTCACGACGACCGGCTGGATGAAAATGAGCAACTCGGTGCGCGTCAGTTCCCGATCGGTGTTCTTGAAAGCGTGCCCCACGACGGGAAGGCGGTTCACAAAAGGAAGACCTTCGACGTCCTTGCTGTCGCTTTCGGTGATGAGTCCGCCAAGGACGATGGTGTGGCGATCCGGAACGGTCAGGGTCGTGGTGAGTTCCTCCGTTCCGATAATGGGCACGCTGTTGTTGGCCACGATTTGCTCGCCGATGACCGTGTCGTTAATCTGGGCAATTTCAAGAGTCACTTCGCGATCGGCATTGATCAACGGGATGACCTCCAGTTTCAAGACGACGTCTTCGAACGCGATCGTGGTGTTGAGGGCCGCGTTGGCAACTCCAGCCGTTGCGTCGGTGATCGTGCTTTCCGGGACCGGGATGCGTTGGCCGCTCGTGATGCTGGCCCGCTTATTGTTCTGGACGCTGAGAACGGGGCGGGAAACCACTTTGAACTGATTGCTGGTTTCGAGAGCGGAGATGAAGAGGTCGAAGCTTCCGCCAAAAGAGCCATAGAGGTTCAGCCCCTCGGAAGGACCAAATGCGTTGCTGATGATGTTGTTCCGTATGTCGGCAATGTTGCCGTTGGTGAGGATATCGTCTCGCTCCGTGATCAGGCTGGAGGCGAGCCCTCCTGCGTTGAGGTCGCCGGCATTGAACGACTCAAACTGCTTCAGGTAATCCACACCGATGTCCATTCCGTCGCCCAGCGTGAGTTGCCCAATCACCATCGCCAAATAGACCTGGGGAGGCTTCCGGTCGAGACGATCGACAAGCTGATCCACGGTCTGCTTGGCTTCATCAGAACCGATCACAATGAGCATGTTTGCCTGACGATCTGCGATCAGCCGCGTCTTGCCAACCAGAACGGAGATGGGTGCGGTTTCGTCGATTGGAAAGGCGAGGCGATCGGCTTGACCGCCAGTGGCGTCGGCGGCGTTCTGCTGTTGGAAACGGGTTTGCTGCGATTCGTTTTGGGTGCCGGTCAGGGCTTGAAGCTGTGAGGAGGCGACCGGTGTTTGTCGGGTGTCGATCGTTCTACCTCCGGGCAGTTGCGTCGTTCCGGTGCCGGTGTCCGTCAGGATGTCAACCACAACCGGAAGCACGTCGATGACTTTGGCATAGTTCAGGTGCTTTTCGAGGGGCGACTGGTTGGGCAAGGGCCGATCAAACTCTTCGATCAGATTGAGGATGAAGGCGAAATCGAGCGGAGATGCCTGCACCATGATGCGGTTGAGGCGATCGTCGGCGATGAGTTGGGCAGCGGGATCGCTGGCGCTTCCGATTCCGGAACCCTGATTGGCGTTTTGGTTCTGCGGATTCCGATTGTTGTTATTGTTATTATTGTTGTTGTTATTGTTTCCCTGCTGCTGGCCATTGATCGTGCGTCCCAACTCGCTGAGGCGGGCTCGTTCTTCCTGACGCGCATCCATCGCGGCCTGAATGATCTGGGCGACAGTGTTGGAGTCGGCATAGATCAACTGCACGAACTGGGTCATGAGTCGGGCTTCGTCCGGCGGCACATCGATGATTTCACGGAGTTTGGCCATTTTGCGAACCAAAGCGGCGCTCTCGGTGATGAGGAGCCCCGGAGGCGATTCCACCGGCGTAATCCGGCCATAGGGATTGAGCTGAACATGGTTGGACATGATCAGGCCGGCGTCTTCGGGGCTGATGTTGTCCAGTTTCATGAAGAAGCCGATCAGGGCTTCGCCGCCTGGCAGTGCCATTGGATCGGTAAAGATGATCTCTCCGTCGTTAAAGTTGTTTGCTGCGTCCCCAGATCTTCCCAGCATCAGCTTGATCGTCTTCTGGTCGGCTTCGTGAATCACGACATAGCCATTCAGGATCAGGGCCGACTCGATCAACTGAATCGCTTCTTCGTTAGGCACCGGACGCGGAGTTACCAAGCTGATCTGTGGCCCGTTGAATACGGCGCTGTCCTTGACCACTACCTTGCCCGTCAGGCGTTCGTAAACGGGCAGAATGTCATTCACTCCGTTCAGGGGAAACTGCAGGGTCACCCCATCTCCGCCATCCCCACCACCGGGTCGTCCCTGGCCGCCTCCGCGTCCTCCTTCTGGAGGTCCATCAGTTGCCGCATCTTGGGCTAGCGCTGGTGCAGCTAGCAGCAAGGCCAGCCCGACAACAGCGATCCGGTTGGGGAATCTTTTCATCAGTTTTTATCGTTTTTCTCAATCAATTGATCTGCCATGGCTCGAAATTTTTCTCCCATCTGTTCCCGGGTCATATCGGGGTTCTTTTCCCGAATTTGACGCATCTTCTCGAAGAGCTTCCCGCGCTGTTCCTCGGAGAGTTTGCTCATTTTTTCCCGCATATCTGAAGGCGGCCCGCGGCGTCGTTCTCCATCTCCCTTCCCATCGCCGCCTCCCTTGCCCCCGCCGCTCCCGGCAGCTGGTTTGCCTTCGCCCGGTTTCAGCCGATTCTCGTCAAACCGAATCGAGACGACTTCGCCGCCAGCAACGGAAATTCGCGCGGTCACCTTTTCCAGATCGTTGCGATCGCCATCAACCTCGACCATGCGCCATCCCTGAGCATTGGCAGCGGCTCCGACCACATAGCTTTCCTTCGAGTTCTTATCGAGAATCGTCGCGATCGTTTCGTCACCGATTTTGGCGATCCCGGTCAGGATGAGGGAATCGCTGAGATTGAGCGAACGCGTAAAGGGCGAACTGGAGCGGAGAGCCTGAAAGTCGTCTTCGGTAATGGGTTGCGGCATTCCGGGCAGGAGTGTCAATACCGGTCTTGGCGTCGGCTCCTGAGCTGCCATCTCGGATGCGACCTCAGGCTCCGGTTTGGGCTTGGGCTCCGGTGGAGTGTCAATCGTGGTTTCAGAAGGCGGCGGCGAGTCATCTGCAAAGCCAAAATCGAGGCTATTGGCCAGCTCCAATGCAGCGGCGTCAGCTTCTTCGTCACTGACGGGATTGCTGATCTCGACCTGAGACCAGGTCGTGAGAGCCAGGGCCGTCAGGACTGCCGATCCAACGAACCAGGGGTAGTGTTTCTTTGATTTCATGTTTTTAAGCAGAAGTTCAGGCGCATCACTGGGTTAGGAATCCGCGTTTGCTGGTTTAAACCAACGCGCAACGGTGAGGTTGCAACGCGCCTGGGGTTCTTTTTCCCGCGACTTCGTGTCGAGGGCGAGTTCTAGGTTTTTGACGACGTAAAATTCCTCCGGTTTCTGCAGCGTGGTGAGCCATTCGTTGATCGCCGCCAGATCGCCCCGGACGATGATGTTCACCGATACCTCCTGGTAAAACTCGGTCGATTGGGGCTCGAGCAGGTTTTGCCGCTCCAAATCCAGCTTCCGTTCGAAGGCCTCGTTCTGCAGTTTCTCCAGCAATTGCCCCTGATCCTTTCCCGCGCTTTGCAGCGTCGGCATGTTCCCGTCGATCCATTTTCCCCGTTCAATCGGGTCATCCCACTCACCGGTGCGCTCTGCCAACCAGCTTCGTTGCTCAACTTCCTCCTGTTTCAGCGCTTCAAGCGTCGAGCCGCTCTTGCGGAGGCCGACAACGATGCGTTGCAAGCCGATCAGGTTTGCCATGACAAACAAAGTGCCCAGACAAAGGGTCAGGAGGAGCTTTTCGCGAGAGGTGAGAGAGCGCATGATTCAGAAGGATTTGAATCCTAGACGCAGCAAAAGCAGCTCCGTTTCAGGTGAATTTGCCCTTTGATTAGCGCCAAACCACGTAGGCACCCGACAATTCGGCATCGTTGGCGGGCCTTGGAGGAACGTTTTCATGGGTGCGGAGTGGCAAAAGTCTCAACTCGCTGGATTTACGAGAGACTAACATCACTACCATTTAATTAAGGAAAACTTAATTGTATAGCAAAAAGTAATATTAATTATGGCAAACGTTGAGGCAGTGGATTCGATTACTTTCCCAAAGCGGTTAGAACACGCTCCACATAGATTGGAACCTTCTCCGTCGCCGGACCGAGGATCGATTCGTCAAAAATGTCTGAGTTTGCCGCTGCTTCAAGATTGATCTCCACGGTTCGGGCGCGGTGTTGCCGGGCGTGGCTGACGAATTGGGCGGCGGGGTAGACGACTCCGGAGGTGCCGATGGCGATGAAGAGGTCGGCGGCTTCGAGAGCTTCGTAGATGCGGTCGAGGTGATAGGGCATTTCGCCAAACCAGACGATATCGGGACGGAGACCGCCAGGACGATCGCAACTCTCACAGACGTCGGTGGTGGCGAGATCGGTTGTGCAAGGGGAGGTGACGGAGCACAGGGCGCAGCGCATTTTGCCCAGCTCACCGTGCATGTGGAGAACGCGGGTATTGCCAGCGCGTTCGTGGAGGTTATCGACGTTTTGGGTGACGAGGAGAAAGTCGTCACCCAGACTCTTTTCGAGGTCGGCGAGGGCGAGATGAGCGGCGTTGGGTTCAACTTCGGAAAGCTGGGCGCGGCGTTGGTTGTAGAAGCGGTGGACCATGTCCGGGTTAGCGGCAAACGCTTCCGGAGTTGCCACTTCTTCCGGGCGATGACCTTCCCAAAGGCCGTTCGAATCGCGAAAGGTTTTGAGGCCGGATTCGGCCGAGATTCCTGCTCCAGTGAGAATGACGATACTCTTCATGCCTAAGGCAAGGTAGAGCTACATCTCGATGCTGGCAACGGCCATGGCGGCCATGCCCTCCTGACGACCGAGAAAGCCCATTTTCTCGTTCGTGGTCGCTTTGATGCCGATTTGGCTGACTTCGATGCTGAGCGCGCTGGCGATGTTCTCTTTCATCGTGTTAGCGTGGGGCATGATCTTGGGGGCTTCAGCGACAAGCGTGGAATCGATATTGACGATCGTGGTGGATTCCTCGGCCACGAGCTCGGCGCATTTTCGCAGAATGTCCATGGAACTGATTCCTTCGATTGAGGCATCGGTGGGTGGAAAGTAGTAGCCGATGTCGGGTTTTCCCAACGCACCAAGTACGGCGTCGGCAATGGCGTGGGCCAGTACATCAGCGTCGGAGTGGCCGAGCAAACCACGATCATGAGAAATTTCGACACCGCCGAGGATGAGGGCCCGGCCTTCGGCGAGTTGATGGACGTCGTATCCGATGCCTACGCGATTCATGATTTTAGAGTCGGTAAATTCCAGGGCTGACCTGGTGTTCGTTCAAATACTGAAGGGTGGATTCGTAGTCTTGTGAGGCCGTCGAGTAGAGTTCGGCAATACGTTCTTTGATCGTATCCGGCATGCTCGACTTTTCGGTGGGATAAACGCGCTCCTTCAGTTCGCGTTGCTCGGGAAACCGAGTTGCTTCCACGCCGAGAAAGGTGAGGACTTCGGTTAGAAACTGTTTTGGTTCTTCGTCGATGAGTCGAAACTCCGCGATCAGCAGGTTGTCCGGCTTGAGGTGTTTTCGCCAGTTCTCAATCATGACGGAATACATGCCGCGTTGCAGTTGGCCTCCCGCTCGGAGGAACTTGTCGAGCGCTTCGGGATCGATGTCCTCGATGCGTTGGTCGGAGTGTTCGGTGAACTTCTTTTTGGCATGCGACCAAACCCGCTCTTTTGGCACGCGCATCGTGAGAATCGCCTTGATGTCCGGGTTGATCAGACAGATCTCGCGGATCACAGCTGGCGAGAGCGTGGCGTTGGAAGCCGTTGCGTCGCCCAGCACTTTCGGCGCATAACTCGACTGATGAAGAACGAGAGACTCAACCTGACGACGCAGTTTGCGAGGGGTGGAGTCTGACATCGCCATATCCAGATAGTCCTCAAGGCGCGGGTAGTCGAAGTGCTGTCTTTCCGGTTCGAGCAGGGTGCTGAAAAAGTAGGTTTCCTTTCCTTTTGGGAGGAATACTTCAGGGTGGGCCTTGAGATGATAGCTTAGCCAACTGGTTCCCGTACGTTGCGGCCCCAAAATGAGGAAGTCCGGGAAGCGCGACAAATCGGCCCCAGGTTTCGCCTGCACCATTTGCAGCTGTTCGCAGACTTCGGGGCTGAGGTTGGCTGGCTTCATGAACTACGCAAGTTCATCCAACGGAAGCTTGCCGTTGGATGAGGTAACGCCAAACTTGTCAGACTCTTGCTTGGGGCGTTTTACCACAGATCCACCAGCGCGTTCGATCAGAATTTGCCCGGCCGCGATGTCCCAGAGACTAACCGATTCTTCAATGTAGGCGTCGAGTCTGCCACACGCGATGTAGGCCATCCCGAGGGCAGCGCTTCCCAGCATCCGCGTTTTGCGAACCTGAAAGGCGATCTTTTTGTAACGTTGCAGGCCAGCTTCCATGCCCTCATTGGTTTTCGAGAATCCGACCGTGATGACGGCTTCGCCGAGAGTGGCGCGATTGCTCACGGAAATGGGCTTGCCATTGCGGGTAGGCTCGACTCCGGGCCCGACCGTGTAGAGTTCATCCATCATCGGATCATAAATCACGCCGAGAATGATTTCTTCCCGGTGGCGGAGCGCGATGGACACGCAGAAGTGGGGCAGTCCGTAAAAGAAGTTCACGGTTCCGTCGATCGGATCGACGATCCAATGATAATCGCTCGACTGATCACCGGCGAGGCCTTCCTCCCCATAAATTGCGTGGTCGGGATGGGCTTTGAGGATGATGTCTTCAATCGTGGTCTGGCAACGCACATCGAGTTCCAGCTTGATGTCATGCTCCAGCATTTCATCGACGTGGAGATCCGCCTCGTAGTTCTCTTTCTGAATTCGACCGGCGGCCTTGGCTGCTTCGATCGCGGTTTGGAGAAAATCGGTCATGTGGCTACGGACCCTGCCAAGCCGATGCCCGATTGCAACCAAGCTTTGGAGCTCGGAAATTTGAAAAAAGGGGTAGATGTAGAACTTTTGTGTAAACCGATTCTAACTTTTGGCCCGTAGGAAATGCTGACAACACATGTCGTCTATGTTTTGTCTAAGAACAACCCTTATCAACCTCTACAAACTTAGAATCTATTATGAAAAAGCTCATTGTATCATTCATCGCACTCAGCCTCGCGGTTTATGCCCATGCAGATCATCACAAAAAAGACATCGTGGACACGGCCGCCGGACTCGACGCCTTCAGCACCTTGGTTGCTGCGGTGAAAGCAGGCGGCTTGGTGGAAACTTTAAAGGGCGACGGTCCATTCACCGTTTTCGCGCCTACCAACGACGCATTTGCGAAATTGCCCGAAGGCACCGTTGAAAGCCTTCTCAAGCCAGAAAACAAAGAGAAGCTGGTCGCCATCCTTACCTATCATGTCGTCTCCGGCAAAGTGATGTCCTCCGATGTTGCCGCCGGTAAAGTGGCGACCGTGAATGGTAAGGAGGCAGAGATCACCGTGACCGACGGAAAGGTGGCTATTGATGGAGCCAATGTGGTAAAGGTCGATGTGGAGACGACCAACGGCGTCATTCACGTGATTGATTCCGTCATCCTGCCAAAGGACTAATTCTTCTTCCTAAGACTAGTTAGAGCGGTCGCCGTTCGCGGCGGCCGCTTCCTGTTTTTACAACCTTCCAAACGAGTCAAACACGCCCATGAGCAGAAGCATCTTAATCGCCGGAGGAAACTCGGGTATCGGACTTGAGACTCTCAAGCTCCTTCAAGAAGACGGCGACCAAATTTATTGTGCGGCTCGAAGTCACGGCAATATCAATCAAAGTCCCAAGTTGGCGATGTTGCCATTTTATGCCGAAGATGAAAGCGCATCACTCAGCCTTCCGAATGAGATTGATGGGGCGGTTTATTTTCCTGGAACGATTACGCTGAAGCCTTTTCGTAGTCTCAAATCCGAAGACTTCCTTAACGACATGCAGGTCAACTTCTTTGGCGCGGTCCGTTTCCTCCAAGCGGCCTATCCTGCATTGAAAAAATCCGGCTCCGCCTCGGTGGTGCTGTTTTCAACGATTGCCGTGGGCACTGGGCTTCCGTACCACGCCAGCATTGCGGCCGCGAAAGGAGCGGTGGAGGCCTTGGCGAAATCGCTCGC
>JBCDHN010000012.1:0-12078 GCA_038749915.1 Verrucomicrobiota bacterium
GACCGATTTGGGCGATGACGTAGAGCGCGATCGCAGCCAGCAAGAAGCCTCCGAGAATCCAAAAGCCCCACGGATGCGCCCCGATCGACCATTGCGAGAAGGCGAAAATTCCCGAGATGAGCCCCAAAAACCCGACCATGATGTAGCCATAAAGGAAGAGGCCCCAGACATTGGCGTTGGGTCCGTATGCGCCCCGAATCATCGTTTCGCCATCTTCCGTTTCTTCCAAATTGAGATGGAGACGCGGTGACCAAAAGTGCTGATCGTCGTCCGGAATCCGGAGACAGAGAAAACCGGCAAAACGCCGAATCACACAGCGGTCGCTTTGCTTCTCGACACTTGCCAGAATCTGGTTCTCGACGTCCTCGGGCTTTTGGGCCACCACCTGCCGAAATTGGGGCCGAATCTTGAAACTGCTCATCGCACCCTCAAGTCTGTCGGAAATGAGGCGAGGGTGTCAATGCGGAAGAAACAAGGCCAAAGACGATTTTCACCGCACCTCTAACTTTTACGCCGGAGGCGTTGTGAGCCATTAGCCCCGGGTCGAGCAACGCGACCACCCGGGGTTTCAAATCCGTGATCGTATCGATTCCGGAGGAATTCCAGCATCGCTACCAACGGAAGGCAAGTTACTCAACAAGCCTGGCCGCCCGTTCGATCTCGGCCAATTCTTTGGCTGAAATTTTCGGCACTTCACGATCATAGGTTAGGAGCCCATTGATCTCGCCTTCCACATCGGTCGTTTGGGTATAGATCCCGGCCGCGACGCCTTGCTTTTTCAGCTCAGCCAACTTTTCGATCGACTCCCGATACCGCTCCAACCATTCCGCCTTGTCTCTGGGCAACCCACCGTATCCCCAGTTTTTCGCACCAGGCGCCCAGACGTGACCTTCGACCGGAAATCCGTGCCCGCCGAATTCGCCCATCACCTTGATGAAAGGATCGAACCGTCCTCCCTCATTTTGATCGAATGGAAAGTCCGGGTGCGGGTAGGCGTGAGCGTCCACGATGTCACCCACGGGAAAAAAGTTGCCGCCACTGGCAACGTTCACCTGGCGCGTCGGGTCATAATCGACCGTCCACTTGCCGACCTTCATGGTCCGATGCTGGCCCCATCGCTCATTGAACGGAACCCATTGTACGATGCTGGGATGATTGTGCAGTGTATCGATCATCTGCTTCAGCTCCGCCATGAACTGCTGGTGCGCGGCATCCGGCCACTCCACCGTTTCCGGATTTGGCTTGAGGCGTGTCCATTCCGGGTTCTCAGCCATCGCACTAACCTGATCCTGCCACACCAACATCCCGATTCGATCACAATGGGTGTAGAACCGACGCGGCTCCACCTTGATGTGCTTGCGAATCGTGTTGAACCCGGCTGCTTTCAAAAAGTCGATATCGGAACGAAGCGCCGCGTCGGAAGGTGGCGTCAGCAACCCATCCGGCCACCAACCCTGATCCAAGGTTCCCCAATGAAAAATCGGCTCACCATTGAGGGTAAATCGCCAGTGACCCTTCGCATCCTTTTCCCGACCAACCTCACGAATGCCTACATAGGACTTAACCTTGTCCTCCCCAATCGTAATCGTCAGGTCGTAAAGATTCGGATTTTTCGGAGACCACCATTTGGGTTGCGGGATCTTGAGCCGAAACGGTTCTTTGGCTTCCCCACTGGCCGACGCGACGACCTCGCCCTTCCAGCGCGCTTCTACGCTCCCGATCAAAAATCCAGCATCACCTCCCGTCTCAACATCCACGGTAACATTCCCCTCGAGATCGCTGAGGATCTTTAGGTCCCGAATGTAGGAAACCGGAACCTCCTCCATCCAGACTGTTTGCCAGATGCCTGAAACAGGGGTGTACCAAATCCCCCGGGGATTCAGCCGTTGTTTCCCATGAAGTTGGTAAGAACCCTTCGCGTCGGTCGCATCGGTCACCTTCAAGAGAATCTCGTTTTCACCGGCCCTCAGCATCTCGGTGACATCGAACGAAAAGGGCAGGTTTCCCCCAGTGTTCGATCCAACCTGACGGCCGTTCACCCAAACCATCGTTTGATAGTCCACCGCCTCGAAGTTCAGCAGGTAACGTCGGTCATCCTTCGGCTCCACGTTCACCGACCGCCGATACCACAACGCTTCGTCAGGGCTCAACCAATGCTCCACCCCGGAAAGCGGCGCTTCCAGCGCGAACGGAACCAATATCTGTCCATCCCAAGTGTCCCGGGTTTTTGCATCTTTTGATGTCACCGCATAATCCCAATGACCGTTCAGATTCGTCCATCCCTCCCGTTTCATCGCGGGACGCGGGTACTCACTCCAAACGTTTTCAGGCGTCACTTCCCTCCCCCATTTGGTCCGCATTGAAACCTTTGCGGTCACGACTTCGAATTTGTGATTCAATACCTTCCCGGAAAAACGATTCGGCGCTTTGTAGTCGCCCACCGCGTCCTTCCAATCTTCTTTGAGATAGAGCCCGATGGCCGGTTGGTTTTTCAATAGACCAGCCGAAGGCGCCGTTGCCACCCTCACGCCATTGACAGCCAGAGACAGCTGTTCAGCCGTCAGCGCAGCTGAAATCGTCGCCTTTCCGGAAACAGGGTGGCGCGCCTTCACGCTCGATAACTTCCCATCATTCCTCACGGAAAACGCCGGGCAACCATCGATGAAATGAAGAGCGTAGCCGAAGGCAACTCCGCCGTGGGAAAGCGCGACTCCGGACGGACGCGAATCGTCGATCGAGACCGAAACCATAAACTCCCGCCCTTTCAGCTGAGGTGGATTGGGTAGCTCTTTTGAAACTTGTTTCGTTGACTTTTCGGCAGGCGGCTTGGCATTTGGCAGCTTCTTGGGATACACCCCGACCCGCGCCGCCCATGTGTCCCATTTCGCTGCGAGCGACTTGACGACCCCGGGATTGCTCTTGGCGAGATTCCTGGTCTCCGTCCGATCCGTGATCATGTTATAGAGTTCCCACTTCTCCGATTCGACCCCTTCCGTGGCGGCCACACCCCGACCGACCAGCTTCCATCCTCCTTCGCGAACGAATGCGTTGTTTTCATGCTCAATAAAAATGGGATCCTTGCGATTGAGCGTTTTTGCTTTGAAGGCCGGTCTTAGGGAAACCCCATCCAAGGCTGGAATCTGATTACCGTGAAACCTCTTTGGATATTTGGCGCCGGTCACGTCCAGGATGGTGGGCATCACGTCAATCAGTTGACTTGGCTCCGAATACCAGTCGGCGTGTTTTGCGATCGTAGTTGGCCAATGCATAAAGAATGGCGTGGCCGAACCTCCCTCGTGAGCAAAGTGTTTGTAGAGGCGAAACGGCGTGCTCCCGGCGTTGGCCCAAGCCTCACCATAACTGTTCGCGGTCTGCTGATTGCGCTCCTCGATATCGGCAAAGTTTCCTCGCCCAAACATGCCTCCCTCTTGGCAGGCTCCGTTGTCGGACAAGAAAAGAATGAGCGTGTTATCGAACGTGCCCGCCTCTTTCAGATAGCGAACCAGTTTCCCTATATTCTGGTCAACCCGATCAACCATGGCGGCATAAACCGCCATCTTCAGGTCCATATCGTCCTGCTTTTTCGCGTTCAAGGAATCCCAATCCGGGATTCCCGGAGTTCGGGGTGAAAGATCCCACTCCGGATCGATCAATCCGAGGTCGATCTGTTTCTGATGACGAGCTTTACGGAGCTCATCCCAACCCATCTTGTACTTCCCACGATACTTTGCGATGTCATCCTCAAAAGCCTGCAGAGGCCAGTGGGGCGCCGTGTAGGCCAGATAGAGAAAGGACGGCCGGTTTTTGCCCTGCTGCTCTTCTTTCAGAAACCGGATTGCGTAATCGGTGAACGCGTCGGTCGTGTAAAAGGCCTCGTCGGTGGTACTTTCGGGCTTCTCAACCTGCTGATTTCCCAAGGTCATTCCACGGGGTGCCTGAGGGTAAAAGAACCGCGTGGCACCAGCAATGCAGCCATAATACTTCTCGAAACCACGCTGAAGAGGCCATTGATCCTGCTCGTTGTTGCCAAGGTGCCACTTGCCAGCCATCAGGGTGGCGTAACCGTTCCCTTTCAATACCTCGCCGATCGTCACACATTGCTTGTTGATGAACCCCTGATACGCTGGCGGACCGTCTTTTCCCCGCGTGTTTCCCGGGGGTTGCGTCATCCAACCAATCCCGGTTTGATGCGGATGCAGTCCCGTCATTAAGGTCGCTCGGGTTGGGCAGCAACGGCCACTGTTGTAGAATTGGGAAAACCGAACGCCATCCTGAGCAAGTTGATCCAGATGAGGAGTATCGATCTCACCACCGTGGTAACCCAGATCGGAGAACCCCATGTCATCAACCATGATCAGGATGATGTGGGGACGCTCCGCGGCCATCGCACTGACCACCATCCCAAGAAAAAGGGGAATCGAGAAAAAGGGGTTTTTCATAAGGCCACCCATACGAACGCGCGTCCGCTCGATCTAGCGAATTTCAGACCCATTTTAGGCGAAATCAGACATCCACAGCGCAATGCTGCTCGGTTGCTTCGCAATATTTCGTCAAATCCAGTCGCGATTCCGAAGGAAACATCGGTCGGTAGCTGGGTTCGAGAATCGCACAGGCAATTTCGACAATAGGAGTCATTCCATTCGCAGCCAAGGAGGATTGGATGCGAATCGCCATTCCCGTCTGATCAATTGCCTGGATCAGACCAGCTCAAAGCTGTGTGTGGGACTTTCAGTCCCGCTTCTTACTGAAGCGCCGGGAAGTCGGACCGGAAGGACCACCGGCCCCGGCTGGTGGGCGCTTGTATTGCCCGACCCGGACGCTGTTTTCACTGGGGCGAATCAGCGGGGGAAGCAGGCTCGTCCGAGCCGACGAGGAGCTGGAACTCAACTCTGCTTTCGCAATCGACTTGTTCCCATCCGCGTCCACTGAATCCACCAATTCCTGGAAGCGTTTCGCGTGGTAAGCGACGAACTCACTTTCCGTGATCTCGCCGTCCTGATTGGCATCCACCCGATCAAAAGTCGATGCAAGGCTTTCCTGAGCCTGCGAGGGAACAATGAGGCCGGCGGCCAGAAGCAATAAAGTAGAGAGGGAGCATTTCATGTCGGCACAGATTATGACCAGAGTTGGGCAAAATGCTAGAACCGATTTTGAGCGGATTTCAATGCGAACGATGTGAGATCCTCCTTGAGCGAGAGCAAAACGGACTTTTCAGAAAACCTGCTGAATAAAGTTAATTATATTTGGTCTAGCAGGTTCGCTCCTGATTCCGGTTTGGATATTGGACAGCGACTTAGAAGCGCTGGGCTTCGTCAGGGCCGGGATTGGCGTAGTCGGGATCTTTCGCTCGAATCACCAATGCGCCATCCTGCATTCGAACGTCCAGCGGAACCAACGTGGTCCCGCGTTGATTGATGGTTTGGGCGGTCGCACTCAGGTCCCGAGACTGAATTCCATCCCGACTCACCGGTGGCGTGTTCGCATTGTAAAACGCGGTGCACCACCAGCGTCCCTCGCCATCCTGAAACGGAGTGCCGTGGCCGAGAAAGCGTCCCGCGAACTTCCGCTCACTATAAGGACCGGTCACCTGATCTGCGGTCGCGTAGTAAAGATTATAGCTTCCTCGTCGCATCAATCCGGTCGACCAACCCGTTCCAAAAAGGACGTATTTGCCTTCGATCTTCATGATGAGGCAGCCTTCATGCCCCATGGTTGCGCTTTTACCAGACGGCCCGATTCTGGTTGGCCGATCGGAAAAACCTGACATATCCGGTTTGAGCGGCGCAATGGTGGTGGCGCCCCAGACCAACCATCGCGTTCCATCGTCGTCCCGAAACATCGAGGGATCATGTCGCCTCTCCAGCTCGGGACCAAAAGGATTTTCCCAGGGTCCAATCACGTCTCGCCCGGCACTGAGAGAAAGATTTGCCCCTTTGACCGGTGAAGGACTGGTGTGAACCAACGCCCATCGATCGTGCTCCGCGATCCAATGAAGTTCCGGCGCCCAGAGCCGCCACTGCCCCTGTTCCACTTTCGCAAACGCCTCCGAGTTCTCAGTCGCCCAAATCCCATCTTTCAGGGTAAACGGCGTTCCCAACGATTCCCAATCTAGCAGATTTTCACTTCGCCAAACCTGAGCTTGCCAGCCTACCAATGATGCCACGCCAAGCCCCGAGTTGTAGGGGTCGTTCATCTCTCGAGAGTCACCTGGATTGGGAGTGGTCCCCGTCAGGTAATAGGCTCCGTCAGGACCGATGGCGATGTAAGGATCGCGAATCCAGCCATTGAGCACAAACAAGGCGCGGTCGTGGGCGCGAAATCCGGCTTCAAGCTTAGCTTTCGGGGTAACCCGCGCCACTTGAGGCGGTTTTCCACCGGCTTGAACATTGGTGTAGACGATCATTCCATTAAAAGGATTGGGCGCCTCATAGTTTCCTGCCGCGCTCAAGATATCCATGCCCACTGAAAGCGGATCCTTGGGCTGAGCAGGAATGAGCGAGGGCGTTGGCTCATCGTCCCCATCACGAGTCCGTTCAACCATCCAGAGATCGTCCTGATCATCTCCTCCCTTGAGGTAAAAACGATCATTCTTGAGTCCGGCTTCCAGTTTCACATATCCTCTCTGCGCTTCAGATTCGAGGCGATAAACCTTTCCCTTGATCCTCACATCAAAGGTTGGTTTGCCATCCGCAAAATGAATCGCGAAACCGTTTTCACGTCCTCCCTGGGCCAGAACCACACCGTGCGGAACGCCGTTCTTCACATTGACTTCAGCCACGATCGTCAACTCTTTGTTGGCGATATTCGGACTCTCGCCAGACGCCGATTCTGCTGGTTTTGGTGATGCCTTTTTTCCGCGAGACCGAGTTTTCGCTTCCGGGTAAGCCGCCAGCGTCGCCCGCAATTCCTGAACCACTTCCGGCAGCTTTGCGGCGAGGTTCTCAGTCTCGACGTCTCCGTCCTGATAGTCATAGAGTTCGATCTCGGCCAGGTCCGGATCTGCACCTGGTTCTTTCCATTCCACCAGTCGATAGCGTTCCGTGCGAATCGCTCTTCCCAACTTCCCTTTCGGGTAAGCATGAAAGGCGTGATCGCGAACTCGTGCCGCCGGATCCTTCAACACGGGAACCAGCGAAACGCCGTCAATTGGCTGCGGTCCCTCGGGAGACGGTAACCCGGCCAACTCAGCCACGGTCGGAAAAATATCGACGCTTTCCGTTGGCTGATTGGTGAAGGAACCCGGTTTCGTCACCCCCGGCGCGCTGATCAGAATCGGGATGCGATTGGCCTGCTCATAGTTGGTGTGCTTCGTCCAGATTCCGAGGTCGCCGAGGTGAAAGCCATGGTCGCCCCAGAGCACCACGATCGTATTGTCCGCCAAGCCGAGCCGATCCAGCTCGTCCATCACCTTGCCGATCTGAGCATCGACATAGCTGGTGCTGGCATAGTATCCGTGGATTAGCTCCCGAGCGATTTCATCAGTGATTTGGGCCGGATCGTTCTTGTCGGGCACAGGGAAGTAGTTCCGAATCTCGCCACCCCGTTTTCCAGCCACTCCGGGTGCGTTTCGGGGTAAATCCGGGAACTTCGTCAGATTAAAGTCGGTCGGATCGAACCAGTCCCAATACTTCTTCGGCGCGGAAAACGGCAGGTGCGGCCGCGCGAATCCTGCCGCGATAAAAAACGGCTCCTCTCGCTCGGCTGCCGCCTGCAACCGCCGAATCGTCTCCGCTGCAACCCGGCCATCCGCATACGCCTCGTCATCCACGTCCGGCGCCTCAAACGCGGCTCCACGCGGCAGCGAATTCATTCCGCCAGGCGGCGCGGGTACGTTTTGGAACATGGCTTCTTCCCGGGTCAGCTTGCCGTCCGGCTTGCTTGCGGCGTCGGCATATTCGATGACCTTTTCCTTGAAATGCGGAACACTGAAGGAGTCCGGATCACCCTGATTCCCGTGGCCAATGTGAAAGATTTTCCCGAGCGATTCGGTTCGGTAGCCATGTTTGGCAAAGTGCTGCGGCATCGTCACTGCATCCGGCAAAACGCTGCGCAATCGGCTTCCCAAACCGTAGAGTCCGGTTGATGTGGAATGCGATCCCAGCATCAAGGTAAACCGGGAAGGCGCACAGACGGCTTGGTTGCAGTAGGCCAAATCAAACCGCATCCCCCGCTCCGCCAACGCATCCAGATTCGGCGTCTTCGCCAGCGGGTCACCATAACATCCCATCGAAGGTTTCAGATCGTCGACGAGGAGAAGAAGGACATTTGGACCATCGGCAACAACCGGTTGGGCCAGTAGAAGCAGCAGGCCAACGCCAACGCTGAAACAACGACAAAGGGGTTTGGTCATAGCAGAGTCCAGCTTTGACAAGGTTCGCGGAAAAGAAAAGTCAGATTGATGATTCCTGCTTGTGAATTGCGACATTCTCCCCAAAAAATAGGATGAATCCGACTTCCTGCGGTCGCGCACAACGAATGAATATTGAACAAGCCATCAATGAGAACCGGGAGTGCTGGGACAGCATCGCACACCTTCACGCTCAGGGATCTGGCGCGGCCTTTTATCGGATTGAGCAGTGGCTCGCGGGAGAGTGTAAACTCGGGAAGTGGGAGATTGAGGAGATCGGCGAGGTTAAAGGAAAAAGCCTGCTCCATCTCCAATGCCACATTGGAACCGACACGCTGAGTTGGGCCCGGAGGGGAGCAAAAGTGACCGGCCTGGACTTCTCGACGAAGTCGATCGCTGAAGCGGAACGGTTTGCAAAACTGCTCGGGATTGAAGATGCGCGGTTCGTGGTCTCGTACGTGAACGATGCCGTCTCCGCTCTGAATGGTGAAACCTTCGACGTTCTTTACACCGGACGCGGCGCACTTTGCTGGTTGCCGGATCTTGATGAATGGGCTTCGATCTGCCGACGGCTGGTCAAGGACGGCGGCGTTCTCTACCTGGAGGAAACGCACCCCACACTCAGCCTGCTCGATTCCGTCACGGTCGATGGAAAACCCATGCTCGTTCCGAAGTATGATCTGTTTCGAACGGAGCCGGTTTCCGAAACCGAAGAATGTTCCTACGCGGACCGCGATGCGAAGACCGGGGCAAAGACGTCCCATTGCTGGGAGTTCCGTTTCGACACCCTGATCAACGCCCTACTCAAAAACGGCTTTCAAATCGATTTTCTCCACGAACGACCCGAGTGTTTCTTCAAACCGTGGGACGACGAACTGTTCGAGGAAATCGATGGGCTCTATTGGCGACTGGCAAAAAGCCAAGTGCCCATCCCTATGTCATTTACCCTGCGGGCTACCGCTGTTTGATTGCTTTTGTCGCTCCAGCTTGAGTTGTTTCTGAAACGCCTTCTTCGTGGCATCGAATTCTGCCGGAGTCAGGACGTTGACTTTCTCCGCCCAATCATCCCAATGCTTTTTCAGCCGGTCAAACTGCTCGGGTGCGCTTTGGGAGAGATCGTTCAACTCGGTGCGATCGTTCGCCATATCGTAGAGCTCCCACGGTCCCCCGCTGCTGCCAACCAACTTCCAGCCCCCATCTCGAATCGCCCGATTTCCCATGTGCTCCCAGTACAAGGTTCGCGGAACAGTCTCGCTGGAATCGAGGAACGGTACCAGACTCGTTCCTTCCATCGGTTGAATCGGATTGCCGTCAAATTCTTCAGGATAGGTTGCCCCTGACACTTCGACAAAGGTCGGCATCAGATCAATGAGATGAGCGACCTGATGACGAATCTCGCCCTTCGCATCAAATCCGTTGGGCCAATGCATCACAAACGGAGCGCTGATGCCTCCTTCGTGATTCTCCCGTTTGTAACGACGAAACGGCACGTTGCTCACGTTCGCCCAACCCTGACCATAGCTGCTGCTCCATCCACCTTTGCGCGCCCACTCTTCGTAATTTTTTACCGTGTTCAGATCCCCTTTGATTCCCATCAACCCGGTTTCCTTGGTCCCTCCATTGTCCGAAACAAAGACGATCAGGGTGTTGTCCAATTCGCCAATCTTCTCCAAGTGCTCGACAATCCGTCCCACATTCTGGTCCAGGCGATCGATGATTCCGGCATAGAGCGCCATCTTGAAGTCGAGATCATCCCGTTGTTCATCGGTCAGGGAATCCCACTCCGGAACATCCAGTTGCGACAACGCCCAGTCTTCCTCCAGAATTCCCAACTCGACCAGACGCTCCACGCGTTGCTTGCGAAACTTCGTCCAGCCTTCCCGATACTCGCCCCGATACTTGGCCGTGTCCTCCGGCTTTCCATGAAGCGGGAAATGAGGAGCGTTGTAGGCGAGATAGAGAAAGAAGGGCTCGTCATTCTGCTCCCTGACCTGTTCGACAAAATGAAGCGCGTAGTCGGTAAAGACATCGGTGGTGAACCATTCCTCGTCCGGTTTCAAATGATTCACCGGTTCTTCGGTTACCGGTAGCACCATTTTCTCCCCCAGATAAATCTCGGTGCGAGGAACGATGGTGTAATAACTATCAATGTAACCACGCGTGCCGTAAAAGTGCTGAAATCCCCGAGCTGTGGGGCATCCTTCATCTCGCCAACCCAGATGCCATTTTCCGGTCATGATGGTGTGATACCCGGCCTTTCCCAACACCTCGGCCAGAGTCACCGCATTGAAGCTGAGTCGATCACGGTAGCCGCGCACACCCAAGTCCGCAGTCATGTGTCCGATGTCAGCCTGATGAGCATACAGGCCGGTCATGATCGAAGCTCGCGAAGGACAACAACGCCCGGTGTTGTAAAAGTGGGTGAACCGCAGACCATCTCCGGCGAGCCGATCCAGATTCGGTGTCTCGATCTCGCTGCCAAAACAACCGATATCCGAAAAGCCCATGTCGTCCGCAAAAAGGACCACAATGTTGGGACGTTCAGCTGCCGTCGCCTGAAGGGCGAGCGCGAGCCCGACAAGAAGGAACCAGGGGGTTTTCATCGAGCCTATTTTGTGCGAAAGGCTTCGCTCGAGGCAACCAATTCCACCAGCTTTCGCAATCGGTAGTCATGCTCGGCAAATTCGTGGCTGATCGCCTCGATCTGTGGTTCGTCGGTCAACTCGAGCGTCCGGCCCACCGCATATCCAAGAAGCTTCGCCACAAAGGCGTGGGCAAACTGGTCCCTGCGTTCGGTGAGAAGAAATTGCCGCAACTCTGCAACGCCATTCACCTCATGCCCACCCGGCAAGACATCCGCGGCCACCACCGGGTTGGAGACAAACTTCTTACCGACCTTGCGCTGAATCGTGTCGCGATAGAGACCAACCGCGTCAAAGTGCTCCAGAGCGACGCCCCACGGATCAATCCCGCGATGACAGTCGACACAACCGGGTTCCTCCCGGTGAGCTGCGAGCTGTTCACGCACCGACAACTTCGCGAAATCCGGGTTCTCCGCATCGAGGCTTGGGACGTTCGGCGGCGGCGGTGCTGGCGGATCATGCAAAAGCCGTTCCCTGATCCAGACCGCGCGTTTGATCGGATGCGAGTCTTCACCGGTCGAGGCTCCGAGCAGCGTGCTCGCCTGCGTCAGCAATCCGCCACGCCGCGAATCCGGTGCGAGCGCGACTCTTTCAAACGCCGTCGTTCGTGGACCGTTTTCGAGACCGTAGTGCCGGGCCAGCGGTTCATTCGCCATGACAAAGTCCGAGTCGAGAAACAGGAGCGCCGAAAGGTCGTGTTCCAGAATCTCTGCAAAGAACGCTTCGGTCTCCTGACGCATCCAAGGCTTCAACGTGTCATCAAATTCCGGGTAGTATTCCGGATTGATGGCTACCCGATCCAACTGATCAAGGTCCAGCCACTGACCGGTGAACTGACTCACGAAACGGCGTGACTTCGGACTCTGCAGCATCCGTTCGACCTCGGCTGCAAGCGTCGCGGAATCGCTTAACGTTCCCGCCTTCGCCAACTCAAAAAGCCTGTGGTCCGGCATGGAACTCCACAGAAAATAGGAAAGGCGCGACGCCAGCTCAAACTCGCTCAAGGGCCGCTTTTTGTCTGACGAATCCGGCTCGACCAGAAACAGAAACTCCGGCGAAATCAGCGCCATCGCCAACGGCTCGCGAATC
>JBCDHN010000013.1:0-11860 GCA_038749915.1 Verrucomicrobiota bacterium
ATCAAAAACGTAGGGGCCACGCCAGCCACGTTTGCGAGCAGGATCATAGACATCCTCGCTGTCGATGTTTTCTATAAGTGCCCCAAGACGGCTCGGCAAATCACCCAGGTCTTGTCGGTAACCAGGTTCGGTTGGGGAGGCTCCAATGAGCGCATCGCGCACTGTTTGCATCGTAGCTGTAGTTGCGACCTCCTCGTCCGTGCGTTCGACGCCGTCGCGTCCTACGACCTTGGCCCCGCTCGAAAGAGTAACCGAAAGAAGGCCGCCCAAACCGACGAGGATGGCGAGGACAATGAGTAATTCCACAAGCGTGAGTCCACGCTGCTGATTTTGTTTACTATCGGGTTTCACTTCAAGCGTCAGAGGCCTCCGTTTTGGGAAGAACTTTCCAAGGCAAAACAGTTCCTCTGGTAGTGAGAACATAGAAAGGACCGGAAAACTTCAGCCCAAGTGAAAGGAGCACCCGGAGTCCGGGTGCCCCAAATAGCTACCACAAGTCCGCTCCTCCGTTCAGAGAATTTTCCAGCGAGAGGAGCCGGGACCTAGTGGTTACTGAGTGTTGTTAAGCTCTTCCCAGTAAACTTCAACGTGGCCATCTGCAGTCTCGAAACCATCCCCGTCGAGACAATAGCTCACACGCTTATATTCCGCAGCCGAGAGAGCCGCACCAGCTGCGTCAGCAACCTGGAAGATGACCCCAAAACGAGAATGGACCTGATCAGGCAGTGCGCCCGGTGTGTCTCCAAAATGAGCCGGAGGCTCTGGAGCGACATCGCCGAGCAGCGTCCAATCGCGACCGATACCAAACCAAACGTATTTCTCGGAGCCTCCCGCTTCGAGGAAAATGCTTTCAGCCTGGTCATCAGTGAGTGTAATGACGGCCGGTGTAGTGCTGGCTGCTGTCGGAGTAGTAACATTGTTAACTAATAGGCGCTGGGTTGCTCCAATATCGAAAGTGATGTTTGGAGGGGCCACAGCATGATCCACCACGGAAGTGATTCCAACCGCCGCAAGGGCAAGGGCTTCACCATCGGTGAGGTCGACTGCCGCAAGGGTTCCACCTGTTACAGAGTTGACTGGGGTGGAGGTTCCTGTTGTAATTCCAGAGTCGAAATCGGTGCCAAAGCTTCCCGGATTTTCTAGCTGGGCACGCTGAATCATCTGGTGCACTTCTGGGAACGTCTGCGCGCAGGTAGCGACGTGAGTCCGGCTGAGCGCGCTGTTGATCGTGGGGATCAGAAGACCGCCGATACCGGTAAGGATGACGAGCACGACGAGGAGTTCGATGAGCGTCAATCCAGCTTGCTTGGCCCGGCGACGTAGATTTTGTACCATTTTCATTAGTTGTATTTAGTCTTTGTATGTTTTGTTTTTCTTATTCTCAGGTGGTCTCCGGGCGTCGGGGCCTCCGGACTCGAAATTTTTGCAGAGCTTAGCTCTTTTGGACAGATTCAGAACCACCTTCCGCCCGACTCAATGGAGCGGATGGCTCACCAATCCACTCCAACCCGTAAAGCGCTTTGCTGCGCGGACAGCGGATTTCGACCCGATCACCCCGCCGCACAAAAAGCAGCTTGCCGTCCAAAGAGCGAAACTCTCCATCGGGAACGGTAGCGCGCTTGCCGTCTGGCAAAATGACGGTGAGCGCCAGTTGTAGGGAAGGATTGGGATTGTGAGGAGGCATCGACTGGTAAAAAGTTGGGGAGAAAGCTTTCTCAACCGTGCGACTTAAAAGTGATATTGAGACTCAGTCTCAATAAGTAAGTCGTAGTTAGGTGCCGATTACGGGGTGCGCAAGTTGGTAGTTGCAATCTTTTTGCACTTTTTTCCCATCCTTGGTTTTTTGAGGGAGTCTAACCGTTTTGAGAGAGCGCATTGTCTACCGTTTCTGAAAGAATTTCTCGCCACCAAAAGGTCATCTGCGTGTCAGGCGATCATTACAAAAGGGTAGGTGCGTAACAGGCCTTCCCAGATGATTTTTCAATCGGAACCGCGTCGTTCGATGCTAAGGATTAAGGTTAGGAAACATGCAAGAATCCCAGCTTCAAGGGACTCGGATTCCAGGCGTCACAGAGCAACTCGAATATCGAATTCTTGCCCTTTGGACCAACTTCTGCGTTTGAAAAGGTTTCCAACAACGACTTGAAAGCCGTGCCTGCCCTGCACTGTTGCCTATGGATTGAACCGCGATGACCGCCCCTTCAGTAAATCCTTATCCTTTAATGGCGGAGGTGGTGGGATTCGAACCCACGATACGTTGCCGTATGCCGGTTTTCAAGACCGGTGCATTCAACCGCTCTGCCACCCCTCCTTCATTTTGAGGTGCGCGGAGGGAGGATTTTAGCTCGCTCAAAGCGAGACGCAAGCCTTTCACTGGCGTTTTCTCTCCTTCAATTGGCAGGATGCTGGAGGATCAGATCACAGGCCCCCTCCCCTACCTGCTCAAAGCCCAACCGTTCATAGAGGTGTAGCGCCGGGTTGTTGCGCAGCACCCGAAGCCGAACCGGTAGATCGAGTGCGGCTGCCCGCTGCAACGTGAGTTTCACGAGCTCGCTGCCGAGGCCACGGTTGCGATGGTTTTCATGAATCTGGACCTCCGCCAGGTAGACAAATTCGTCGGAAAATTTGGTTCTGAGCAAACCAATCATGCGGCCTTGAAAGTCCAATACCTCGATTTCGGCGGGATCAAAGTCATCCAAAAAGCGGTGATGGTCCCAGGGGTAAAAGGCTTCGGCATAGGGGCGCATGCAGGCCTCATAGAGAACGGAAAGCGGTTCGGCATCCGCAGGTGTCGCTTGTCGCAATTCGAGACTCTTCCGTGTGAAACGATGAAGCCGCTTTGGCCATCTTAATTTCATGGAGCGACGTGCTTTCGGCGACTTTTCGGTTTGGCCAGATCCGCTCGCAAGGCAGCACTCCATCCTCTGTCTGCCCATGGCCACATCGCTCCGCTGCTTTGAAAGGCTTCGTCAGGACACGAGAAATAGGAGAGCTGCATCTCGCGATCTTTGCGCTGATAGGTAAACGGTTCGAGGTCTCGCCGTTCAAACTCGACTTGGTTTTCCGGATCGACTTTCAGGTAGAGTTGTCCATCCGCGATCAGGGCAAACATGAGCCCCTCTCGAAAAATTCCGTGACCGCCGAACATCCGTTTCGCGCTCACTTCACCAAAATCACCCATCAACTCAATGACATGCTCGGCAAAGGCCTGGTCCGAGGTCATGGTTCCAGGGGAACTTCGTGGTAGTCCAACGCCCACTCGCGCATGAAACGAACCCGATTTGGCACGATGCGATAAATGATCAGCTCCGGATTGTCGATGCTGCCGAGGTAGTTGCGCAACAAAGGATTGGATTCCCAAATTTCCTCTTTCAAATCGCGATCCTCAAGGACTTCAGCCACACCGGTGATTCGAACCTGATCGTGATCGCCATCAAGATAGCAGAGTTCTACTTTGGGGTTTGCGGCGATCTCCCCGGTCTTATGATAAGCCTTGAGGTTGGCGACGTAGATAGTGAATCCATCAACCCGAACGGGTGAGACTGGTCGCAATCGCGGTTGATCACCGTCCATCGAGGCCAATTGCGGGAACTTAGCCCGCTGAATGACTCCGACCGCAAGTTCAGGAAGTTGGTCTGGGTCGATCGGCTGGGGTTTGGGCTTGGCCATCGCTTGATTGGCGGTTCAATCTTCCTTTGGCGGCAGTTTGACCACGGCAAACCAGAAGTCTTCGAGCGATTGAACAACCTTGGTGAACTGATCCAGATCGACCGGCTTGGTGATATAACAGGCCGCGTGAAGTTCGTAGGCTTTGAGAATGTCTTCGTCGGCAGTGGATGTGGTGAGCACTACGACCGGGATACTGGTGAAATCTTCGTTCTCCTTGATCTGCTGAAGCAGCTCTGCTCCGTGCATTCCCGGCAAATTCAGGTCCAGCAAAATAATGTCGGGACGAGGGGACTCCGCAAATTTTCCCTCACGCTGGAGGAAGGCCAAAGCCTCTTCACCATTCGTGGCAACGTGGAGGCTGTTCGCAATTTTCGCGTCCTCCAAAGCCGCTTTCGTCAACCCGACATCTCCCGGGTTGTCTTCAACCATTAAAATTTCAATCATAGATCGCTTCGACAAAGCTAATTCAGTTCAACAACTTCCAAGACGGTGGATTTCCTAAATTGAGCCACGCAACGGCCCGGAAAATCCTTTCCTTTGTAAAACACATCACTTCACGAGTGTCACTTTTTTTGTGGTTCAGAAAAGCACTTGGAGAAAGTGCGCTGTTCCTTCTTTTCGGTCGGACTCTACCTCTCGCTCCAGGCCTTCAGCACTGATATCCTCCCCTGGAATTCTGCCAACAAATGCTGCTTGCTAACTCGTTCAAATCGCTGAAATTATAGTCTATATTAAATTTATGCAACCTGTAACCAAAATGATCCTGCAGAACAGTCTTGGACTCTCCGAGTCGGAAGCTGACTGTGTTTTGGCGGATCCGGATGCATTGGAAACAAAGCTCAGCGAACAAGCGCCTTCCCAGTTGGCCGATTTGCTGCACTCGTTTGATCAATTCATTGATTTTCAAAGCCGGGAAGCGCGGGCCCACATCGAAGCCCTGGAACAAAGCCGGCTTGAATCCCAGAAACTTCAGACCACGGCCGAAGATGCCTCTCGGTTAAAGGATCAATTCATGGCCAACATCAGTCATGAAATCCGGACTCCAATGAACGGAATCCTTGGGATGATGGATCTGTTGCGGGATACCAAACTTGGTGAGCAGCAGGCGGACTACGTCGATACCATCCGACGCTCAGGCTCCTCGATGATGGATGTCCTCGACAATATTCTGGACTTCTCGCGGTTGGCCGCAGGGAACATGGCACTGCAACTGAAGCCCGCGAAGGTGGAGAGCCTCGTGCGGGACTCGGTGGACACGTTTTCAGCAGCTGCCTACGAAAAGAATCTGGAACTGACCTTTCACATTGAGCCTGATGTTCCCCGCTACGTTGAAACCGATGCCATTCGGGTCACCCAGGTTCTCAATAACCTGATCGGTAACGCGATCAAGTTCACGAGCGAAGGAGGAATTCGGGTTTGGGTTGGAATGGAGCCTCAGGAAAGCGGACGCATTCTATTTGCGGTAGAAGATGATGGGATAGGGATTCATCCGTCCCACGTTGCCGTGCTCTTCGACCCATTTGTGCAGGCGGATCAAGGGATGAGTCGTGAGTTTGGCGGGACCGGCCTCGGACTGACGCTCTGCCAGAGCCTGGTCGAAATGCTGGGAGGCTCGATTACCGTGGATAGCGAACTGGGAGTCGGCTCCAACTTTACGTTCACCATTTCGGCCAGGGCCTGCATGCCGAATGAAGAGCTTCCCATTTCGTTCCCTCATCCTGCGAACTCCCTCGCAGAAGATGGTTCGCCCTTTGATGAGCTTGAGCCGCCATCCAATTCCAAACGCGTTTTAGTCGTCGAAGACAACCCCGTGAACCAGAAGGTTGCGGTTTTCACCATTGAACGATTGGGCCATGAGGTCGATCTGGCAGAGAACGGTGTCGAAGCGGTCGAAGCGGTGCAAAACAACTCCTACGACGTGGTCTTCATGGATCTGGAAATGCCGGTCATGGGCGGAATTGAGGCAACGTTGGAAATCCGGAGGAATCCCCAGCCGAACAATCCCGATCTTCGGATTATGGCAATGACAGGACATGTTTTCGACGCGATGCGGAATCGCTGCGCGGAATCCGGAATGGACGGTTTTCTGCCCAAGCCCTTTAAACTGGCCGACTTAAAGGCGGCCCTGGACGGTTAGCTGACAGAGCATAAATCTCCAACTTGCATTTCGCCATAATCCGCGATGCAGTAGAAGGATGAAGATACTGATGTTGGGAGGCCTCTCTCTCGTCATTCTTGCCATCATTTTGATTGCTCAAAATCGGTTCCCCCACTCTGCGTTGTCTAGTCCCGAACTTCCAGATCTTCTTCCCGTCGGCGGCGCTCCAGCCAACCAGGTCAAAGGCGGCTCCAGTCCGATCAAGAGCAGTGACCCGAATCGCGCAACGAAAGCGAAGAATCGAGTCACCCCGATTCTAAAGAAAGAGCTGGAAGCAAAAGGCCTCAAATTTGGAAGCCCAATTTTCCTGCGAATCTTCAAGGAGTCCCACGAGCTCGAACTCTGGGTGAAAGGATCGGACGGAACGTTCGACCTGTTTAAAAACTATCGAATTTCTGCGATGTCAGGAAAATTGGGCCCCAAAGAAAAACAGGGTGATTTTCAGGCTCCGGAAGGATTTTACTTCGTGAATTCAGGGCGATTCAATCCCTACAGCAGCTATCACCTGTCATTCAATATTGGCTACCCAAACACCTATGACAGAGCCCATCAGAGAACCGGCAGTCTCATCATGATCCATGGGAAATCCGTTTCGATTGGTTGCTTTGCCATGACCGATTCGTCCATCGAAGAAATCTACACATTGGGCGATGCCGCGCTGAAGAACGGCCAACCGTTTTTCCGCGTCCACAGTTTCCCCTTTCGCATGTCGAAAGAACGCCTTGCCGCAGAAGCCAAATCCAAGCACATCGACTTCTGGAACAATCTCTACGACGGCTTCCTCGCGTTTGAGAAAAGCAAGATTCCTCCAAACGTCACCGTTCGCTCAAAACGCTATGCCTTTGGGAAAGGCTAGCAGCAAACCGGCAGAATTTCGGTCAATTCGCATTTCGAAATGGCACGCAACTCGTGTCACCCTGAGCTTTTCGAAGGATCTCTCAATTCTTCTCAAGCGGCTCGAATAGGGGTTCAGGCAGGCGGGCTGTTTAAGGGACCTACAGCGCTCCCTCGGTATCAGAGAGATCCTTCGACAGACTCAGGAAGACAATGAGTCGAAGTTCCGCCGATGGCTATTAGCCCTTGACGTCGAAGCTGCTCAGAAACTCCTGGTCCCGGAGATACAGCTTCCCACCCAGAACAACGGGATGGCTCCAGATCTTGCCCTTGGGACTCCGATTGGGAGATTGCGGCTCCAATTGAAACTGTCCGAGTTGCTCAAAACCTTCGGGAGTTGCTTTGGCCATCGTCACCATCCCATCAGACTCGTTCAGGCAGATCAGTTTTCCGTCGACCAGATGAATGGCCCCTTTTTGGGTGAAGCGTCCCTTCTCGTTCCAGACAATCTCGCCGGTTTCCCAGCTTTGGCAGACCAGGCCTCCGCCATCGGAGAAGCCATAGAGATAATTACCCAATTTGATGACCCCACCATGGTGGTTCTTCATCTCCTTGTTGTCCCAAACGTCAGTGGCCTTTGAGCCGTCAATTCTAACCTTTTTCGAACCAGCCCCATACCCCGAGGTGATATAAACCTCATCGCCACTAACGATCGGTGTGGGAATCACAGCCGTCCGTCCACGGGGCCACTCAGAGCTCCAAATCAACTCGCCGGACTCTGCATTCACGCCGACGAGCAGCTGTTGGTAGAGCTTCACGTATTGTTTCACTCCATTGATTTCAGCCACGACTACGGTCGCATATTCCGACTTCCCGGCTCCCGGGAAACTGGAAGTCCAAACAACTTCTACGGAGTTTTTCTCCAGAGCAACCAACGGAGCCTTATCTCCGCCCGGAGCGACAACCACTTTGTCACCGTCCACCAGTGGCGACTCGGAGAATCCCCAGCCACCAGCTTTGCCCGAAAATTCAGACCGAAGATTCTTGGACCAAACTTCGCTTCCGTCCGTGGCGTTGAGGCAAGCCAGCGTCCCCTTCGGACCAAACACGTAGACTTTGCCGTCGCTGAAGGTTGGCGTACTGCGAGGACCATGTCCCCAGCCCGTGCTGTACCCTTTTTGGTCATCGGTTCCGATGCCGGCCGACCAAACTTCCTCACCAGTATCGGGATTGACGGCGATGGCAAACACAGTATCACCGCGTGATCCAAGCGTGAAGAGCTTGCCGTCAGCAAATGAGAAACTGGAGTAGCCCATTCCAGCATTCTCGAACGTCCAAATTTTCTCGGGGCCGCCTTCAGGCCATTCCGCCATCAACCCTTTGTCTGCAGAGATACCATCTTGATTTGGCCCTCGCCACTGTGGCCACTCCGCAGCTGTCACCGTCTCCGGAGGTGATTCGGATTCGGAAGATGCCGGTGCCGAATTATCTTCCTCGACAGAAGCGGACTCGCTCTCTGCCTTACAGCCGGATGAGAGCGCGAAAACTCCGGCTACGAAACCGACGAAGACTATACTTTTCATAAGATCACTTTTTAACATCATAACAGGAAACATGTTCTTGATCGCGGAGGTAAAGCTTACCACCGACCACGACTGGTGGGGTCCAGATTCGCCCTTGGTTATGCCGGTTGGTGCTTTGCGGCTCCATTTTGAATTGACCTTTCTGGTTAAAGCCCGCCGGAGTAGCCTCAGCCAACGTCACCATTCCGTCACCTTCGTTCAGGCAGTAGATCATGCCGTCCGCGATTGCAATGGAGCCGAATGAGGATTGCAAACCACGTTCGTTCCAAGCCAGTTCACCGGTTTCCCAAGATTGGCAAACCAAGCCGGCAGCTTCCGAAAACCCGTAAACGTGATCGCCAAATTTGATCACACCACCGTGCTTGTTCTTCATGTTCTTGTTGATCCAGATTTGATTGGCTGCGCCTCCCTCAATCTTCAGCTTCATGCATCCCACGCCGTAGCCGGAGCAAACATAAACCTCATCGCCGTCAACCAGCGGCGTTGGAATCACAGCCGTCCGTCCAGCCCATTCCGAACGCCAAACTTCGCGCCCGGAATCAGCGTCAACGCCGACCACGAAGCTCTGGAACAGCTTAACGTATTGTTTTCCGGAGCTGGTTTCCGCAATCACGACGGTGGCATATTCAGCTGACCCGGCTCCCGAAATGTCCGCTTCCCAAATCGTCCTCCCGGAGTTGCGGTCGAGCGCAATCATCGGGCTATCATTTCCGCCCGGGGTCACAACCACCTTCTCGCCATCCACGACGGGTGACTCGGAATATCCCCAATTTCCATCACGCCCACGGAAGTCTGAAACCAGATTCTTCGACCAAATCTTCGAGCCATCACTTGCGTCGAGGCAAACCAAGGTGCCCTCAGGTCCCAACGCATAAACCTTGCCGTCATTGAAAGTCGGCGTACTTCGCGGCCCGTTTCCCCATCCCACGTTGTAGGTATCGGTCTCATCCGAGCCCACTTTCGTCGACCACGCCTCTTCTCCCGTGGTTAAGTCAACGGCGATTACGACCAAACCAGAATCCCTCGTTCCCATCACAAACAACTTTCCAGCCGCGATCGACGGTCCGCCATATCCCATCCCCGCATCGGAAAACGTCCACACTTTCTCGGGACCATTGGCGGGCCATTCCTTTAACAAGTCGGAATCGGGCGAAACGCCATCTTGCAGTGCGCCTCTCCATTGTGGCCAATCAGCCGAACTAGAACTCGCAGCCGCCGCCATCTGTTCCTTGATAAACGCTTGATCGTCCGCTGAGAGAGAAGCGATCGGAACGCTGTAAATCCGGCCTTTTGCCTTGAGTTGAACATTTGCCCCTTCCACGCCGGCGAAGTCAGCAACAATGGTGTTTCCAGAACTGGCTTGAGTCCAGGTCCTTGCGAACGAGGAACTGATCAAAATAAGTGCCGCAGCAACCAATACGGTAAAGGTAAGGGGTTTCATAGGTGTTAGGGGATAAATCAGGACGTCGGCAAGTTAACGTAGCTGGAGTCGCCTTTCTTCCCAAAAAAGGGGGAAGTTTAGGACATTGCTTCATCAATTTTCTGCGAGAGCGAATTCAAGCAGCATCGCGCGATGATCGGAACCGGCAAAACCGAGTCGCTTTTCCTCCACCAGACGAAAGTGTTCCGAAACCAATTGGTAATCCGTTGGCAAACCCACGAACGGTAAACCCAGGGGCTTCCAGGTTGCCTTTCCTGGCCAAATTGCGCTGACCCACTCGGCCTCGTTTACGAATTTTTGGTAGGCGGCGCTCCAGGGTGTCGCGTTCAAATCTCCAATCACCAAAAGGGGCTTGGACTGCAGTCGAGCGCTCTGGGCCAGCGATTCCAAGTGCCAGTTTCGCACCTCCCACAAATCCCGCGCCACCGGCGGAGGCGGGTGCGTTCCAATCACGGCAACCTTTTCTCCGTTGATGTCGATCGTCGCGGTAATGGAGGGAACATCCCAGCCGCTGAAATCCGCGATTCCATAGTCGACGATCGGGAATTTACTCATCAACATCATCCCGAAGTTTGTCTCGCGAGCCTCCGTGACGTCGAACTGGTAGACATCCAGAAGCGGCTTCAACACTTCGATCCAGCCGGCCGTCACCTCTTGAAGGAGCACGATATCCGCGTCGGATTCGCGAATCTGCGCAATCACCGCACTCTTGTTTTCATTTCGGAAAGCAATGTTCTGCGAATAGACGGAGAAGGACTTGGCACTGCCCTCCGGCGCAGCGATCGGAGCTTTTTTCAAGAGCGGCGGTAGGGTCAAGACAACCGCGAGAGCGATTCCTCCCGTCGCGATGTTCCGCAACCGGACATTCTTTTTCCAGAGAAAGAAAAACGCGCACACTACCAACATTATCGCCAAAAACGGGCGCAAATGCGCAAAGAGATCCGCGATCCACCATATTCGCTCCAGCAATCCGAAAGCAAGGAATGCGAGCGTCCCCCAAAGGAGACGTTGAAGCACTTTTTCGGCGTTGAAGCTCGGAACATTCACGCTCAAGCCTAGCCTGAATCCCGAGATTCGAAATTCGAAATCCAGGCCTCCAAATTGCCCTCACAAAATTCGAGTTTGGAATTCTTCGCCGCCTGTCTAAGATCAGCGCATGTCATTTCTAAAACAATTGGTCGAGAACTACGGCGGCGAGGTTAGCAGCACCCTTTCGAACAAACTGGATATTCCGGAAACGCAAGCTTCAGAGATGCTGCCGAAAATCGCCCCGCTGATTTTGGGCGGACTGGCAGCGAAGGCCCAGAAAAACGGTCCGGAGAGTGTCTCCGAGGTGATTGACCAACACGGCAACGAGCAGGCCCTCGATAACGTGGAGGAGAGTATGGTTCAGGGCGAGGAGCAATCCGCTGACATCCTGCAATCCCTTATGGGTGGAGGAATGGCAGGCCTCTTGGGGGGCGGTGGACTGGGTGGTCTTCTCGGCGGCGGCAGTGGTGGTGGCGGCGGAATCGTCGGTCAGATTCTGGGCCAACACCTCGACATCGATGGTGACAAGGCCATGAAAACGGTTTCCATGCTCGCTCCCATTTTACTCGGCGCCCTCGCCAAAACGAAGAAGGAGGCGGAAGGCGACGGCATGAAGGCTGTCCTCCAAATTCTCGATGAGGACGGCGACGGCAACGCCATCAATGATTTGGCCGCCAAGTTTCTCGGTGGTGGAGGACTGGGCGGAGCGCTCGGCGGGATTTTCGGCGGAAACAAGTGAGGACGGGACGATGAAGCAGGCTTTGAGCATCGCTGTCGCGATCGGCCTTGGCGGGCTGGGTTGGACGCCTCTGCAAGCGGAGGAATCGCTGCGCTATATCCTCAAAGCCCGGGCGAGCGAGATTGATCCCAAGACCAAGCCTCATCCTGAGATCGGCTTTCTGTTTGAGAAAGACGGGAAACCTCAAGACGTTCAGGTCGCCAGCGTTGACACTCGGGTAAAAGCGAAAGGCAAGCTCGTCATCTGGATGATGAGTCACAACGACCGCCTCTTTGAACGCCTCAACAGCTACGGGTTGCACGCGATTCAGCCTCACTATGCGAATCGCTGGTTCTCGCTGGTCTGCCGTGAGGAACCGGTCGGAGAAATGTGTCGCGGCAACGTCCGACTGGAAGCGGCAACCGGTG
>JBCDHN010000014.1:0-11652 GCA_038749915.1 Verrucomicrobiota bacterium
CGCCTAACAAGTGCAGAATCGTGGCGTGGAAATCATGCACGCTCACCGGGTTTTCAGTCACGTTGTAGCTGTAATCGTCGGTTTGGCCATAGGTGAGGCCTGGCTTGATGCCTCCACCCGCCATCCAAACGGTAAAGCAGCGTGGGTGGTGGTCGCGACCGTAGTTGCTCGGCGCCAAATCGCCCTGGCAGTAGACCGTTCGGCCGAATTCGCCTGCCCAAACCACAAGGGTGTCGTTCAACAGACCACGGAGTTTCAGGTCTTTGATCAGGCCAGCGGTGGCTTGATCGGTGTCTTTGGCTCTGGCCTTGAGTTGACTGGGAAGACCGCCGTGGGTATCCCAACCGCGATGGTAGAGTTGAACAAATCGCGTGCCGCGTTCGACCAGGCGGCGAGCCATCAGGGTGTTGTAGGCGTAGGTTCCGGGCTTTCGCGCGTCTTCACCATAGAGTTCAAAGGTTGACTCCGGCTCATCACCGACGTTGGTCAGTTCCGGGACCGAACTCTGCATTCGATAGGCCATCTCATACTGCGCAATTCGGGTTTCGATCTCCGGGTCGCCCACTTCCGCGAGCCGTTCCCGATTGAGGAGAGCCAGATCGTCCAAAGTGTGGCGACGCAGGTTGTTCGTTACGCCGGATGGGTTGTTGAGGTATAAAACCGGGTCTTTGCCGGAGCGAAACCGCACACCTTGATGTTTGGATGGCAAAAATCCAGGTCCCCAAAGCCGATCGTAAAGCGGCTGGCCGCCTTTGCCCGAAAGCATGGCGACAAACGTGGGTAGATTCTCGTTCTCGCTCCCCAGCCCGTAGCTAATCCAAGCGCCTAAGCTCGGCCTACCTGCGATTTGGAAACCGGTTTGAAGAAAGGTGATGGCTGGGTCGTGGTTGATCGCTTCAGTGTAGAGCGATTTGATAAATGTGACATCGTCAGCGACCTCGCCGAGATGCGGCATTACTTCAGAAATCCAGGCGCCACTTTGGCCGTGCTGCTTGAAATCGAAAATCGAGCGCGCCACGGGAAACGAAGCCTGGCCGGCACTCATTCCGGTGAGCCGCTGCCCATTGAAGACCGACTCCGGGACCTCCTCGGCATGGACCTTGTTCAGATGCGGTTTGTAGTCGAAGAGGTCCATCTGAGGTGGACCACCCGATTGGTGCAGGAAGATGATCCGCTTGGCTTTCGGGGCATAATTCGGAAAAGCCGTTGGGCCATCGATGGTCTGGAGCTGAGTTTTGCCCAGCGCTGTGAAGGCTAGCCCGCCGAGCCCGGCAGCTGAGTGGGCGAGGAATTGGCGGCGGTTTTTGAGATGGGTGAGAGCGTTCATCTGTTGGTTATTCGCGGACGGTTGCTTCTTCGAGGTTCAAAATCACGTTGGCCAGCGCGGTTGCCGCACCCAGTTGGACGGGATCCGTTTCGGCGTTGGTTTTCGATTCTCCGACGCGTTGCATCGATTTGGTCAACACGGGGTCTTTTTCGCATTCGGCGAGGTAATTGTACCAGCCGTTGGCCAGAATCTCCGCTTCCCGCTCGTTTGGCGATCGGCTGAGCACGGCACGGAAGGCGAATTCGACGCGGCCTTCGATCGTGTCGCCACCTTCGGTCAAAATCCGTTCACCCAGCTTGCGAGCGGACTCGAAAAACGCGGTCTCGTTCATCAAAGTCAGCGCCTGGAGCGGTGTATTGGTTCGCTTGGGTTTCACGGAACACCACTCCCTGTCCGCCGTGTCCAAAACTGCCATGGAAGGTGGAGAAAGCGTGCGCTTCCAATACGTGTAGAGGCTGCGGCGGTAAAGCGCGTCTCCCTTGTCCTGCTTGTAAGTGAAGTTGCTCGCCTCACGCCAAAGATTGGCTGGTTGGTAGGGTTTGACTGACGCTCCTCCCATTTTTTCGACCAAAAGCCCGGAAGAATGGAGAGCCTGATCTCGCAAAACGTTGCCAGGAAGCTTGAGACGTGGCGCCCGAGCCAGCCAACGGTTTTCCGGATCCTTTTGCCGCAACTCGGGCGTCAGGCGCGAGGATTGGCGGTAGGTTTTGCTCATGACAATGGTTTTCAGCGTGGCCGCAACATCCCAATCGTTCTCGATGAAATGGGTTGCGAGCCAATCCAGCAGCTCAGGGTGACTCGGGAGCGCTCCTTGGGTGCCAAAGTCTTCGGCCGTCTTCACCAGACCAGTGCCGAAGAGCATTTGCCAGTAACGGTTGACCGCTACTCTGGCCGTCAGTGGATGTTCGCCGCTCACCAGCCAGCGGGCAAAGCCCAGTCGGTTTTTCGGATAGCTGTCCGGCATCCCGGGAAACACTTCCGGAACGCCAGAGTCAACCGAATCTCCATGGTTGTGATACTCGCCGCGGACTCGAAGAATGGTCGGAGTGGTCTTCTCGCCCTCAATCATCACCATGGTGGATTGGATCGAATCGTTGAATTTTTGGTGCTGGATTTTGGCCTGATGAACATTCTTCCAAGCCGTAGTAACCTTGGGCCCGAACTTTCCAGACTCCAGCATTAGCTGCCGCAGCGTTGGCTTGAACAGCATCGCAACTTCGGTGCTTTCGAGCGTTCGCGTGGTGTAGAACCGAAGGTCACGGACTTCACCTGTCCAGCTGGGATGGTGTTTGCTGCCGCCAACCAGCATCGCACTACCATGATTCCGGCTGGAGGTGTTGCTGTGTGTATTGTGAATGACCTTGGTCGCCGCCGGCTGACCATCGACGTAAATCTTCACCCCGGAGGCCCGCATCGTGCCGTCATTGGTCAGCGCGATGTGATAAGACTTGCCGGGCGCAAACTTTTGAAGCGTTTGGTGCATCGTGACCCCAGCGATCCAGCGCTGTACCAGTGCGAGCCGAAGATGACCGTTGCGGAAATCGACGAAAATTCCCTTCCGCGTAGTGCCGTTGATTTCGTTGGAGAGAACAACGCCACGATCCACCAGGCCTGGAGTCATTTCGAAGGACATTGAGAAGCGCCCATTGCCAATCAGTCCTTCAATCGGTTTCTTGGAAACCGTGACTGGTTTGCTTCCATCGGCGACAATCGGCGCTTCATGCCCGAACCGGTGATCCAAGCCGATCGAGGGCACTGGCGGAAAGGATTCCGGCATGAGAGAACCGGCAGCTGCCATTTGTTCGGCGATTACCGCGTTGTAGGTCTTCAATTTCGCTTTGGCCGAATTTACTTTATCGTCCAACGCTACCAATTTCGACTGTTGGTCTGCGGTGGGTGCCTTGATCCACGGTTCAGAGTTGCCAATCTTGACGGCCCGGCCGGATTCCGGCACTGCGTCGAAAAACGAGATCATCTGGTAATATTCCTTCTGGGAAAACGGATCGTATTTGTGATCGTGGCAGCGTGCGCAAGCCATGGTCACGCCCATCCAAACGGTGGAAGTGGTGTCGACGCGATCGACCGCGTTTTCGAGCAGGAACTCCTCCAAAACCAGGCCCGATTCCGAGTTGTAGCGATGATTTCGGTTAAACCCGGTCGCGATTTGTTGTTCCAAAGTCGCGTTGGGCAAGAGGTCGCCCGCCAGTTGCTCAATCGTGAATTGATCAAACGGCATGTTCTGCTGATAGGCGGAGAGCACCCAATCTCGCCAACGCCACATGTCACGAGGCCCATCATTTTGGTAACCGTCGGTGTCCGCGTAACGCGCCGCCTCGAGCCACTGCCAAGTCATGCGCTCGGCATAACGAGGTGACTTGAGCAAACGGTCCACCACCTTCTCATAGGCATCGAGAGAATCATCCTCCAAAAAGGCATCAACCTCCTCGATGGTCGGCGGAAGACCGGTGAGGTCGATCGTCACGCGCCGAATCTGGGTCTCTTTGGAGGCCTGGGGCGAGAACTGGAAGCCCTGCTCCTTCAGTCGCTTTCCAACAAAGTGATCAATCGCGTTACCTTCTTCGTCGTCCTCAACGGCAACTATCAAAGGAGGCTCGAACGCCCAGTGCTCTTGCCACTTGGCGCCTTGGCTGACCCATTTGACGAGAGTTTGCTTCTCAGCCTCCGAGAGAGTTCGCGATGATTTGGGCGGTGGCATCAATTCGTAGTCGTCGCCGTGCAAAACGCGGTAGATCAATTCACTCGCATCGGGATCGCCCCGAACGATGGCATCCAATGCCCCTTCTTCGGTATCGAGCCGAAGGCCGCCTTCGCGCGTCTCCTTGTCAGGGCCATGGCAGAAAAAGCAGTTGTCTGAGAGAATGGGTCGAACATCACGGTTAAAAAAGATCTCATCATCCTTGGTGAGCTTGTGCGCACCTTGCTCGGCGGTTTCCGGATGAGCCTGAGAAGCACCGCCAGTCCCGGACTGCACGGAAAGTTCGTAGAGCTCGTCAGCAGAGGGTGGGGTGACTGCAGCCAGATCAATCCCGTCTTGCCAAGGGCGGTTTGAAAACGCGAGCGAGATCACCAAAACGGTAACGGCTGCCGCAGCACCGATCCAAGCCGGATAGCCCCGTTGCCTGCCGGAAATTGGATCTCGAAACTCCTCTGATGGGTTTGGGCGGTCACCCGCAAACAATGGCACCACCTTCTCGCCGTTGGCGTCACGTTCTGCCTGACCGGCAGCAAAGAGCAACCCGTCGATCTGGGCATGATCCAAAAAGTGCTCTCGCGCCTCGTAATCTTCCGCGAGAAGCGATTCCAACTCATCCATTTCAGCTTTGCTGGCGGTGCCCGCCTCAAGCTTGGTGAACAAGATTTCGAGTTTGTCAGTTTTCATCGAAAAATTCCTCCGTTTTGAACTGGCAGTTTCCGAGCTGGCCTTCAATGCAGTGCAAGAGATTATCCCGGCCGCGGAAAAGGAGTTGTGAAATTGCGTTTGGCTTGAGGTCCAAGGCATCCGCGATGGTTTGAACCGATTCGTTTTGAAAATAGCGGCGCTCGATTACCTCTCGTTGACGTTCGGGCAACTGCTGGAGACAGTGTTTGAGGGATTGCTGACGCCGGGCGTAAGCGTTTTCCTTTTCTTCAGCCCGCACCGCCAGCGTTTCGGAGAGCTCATCGGAAAAGGGCAGCGCCTGACCCTCCCGGCTTTGCTTTTCCCGAAACTGCATGACCTGGTATCGGGCCACTTGAAACGCCCAAGCGCGAAAATTCGTCCCCAGCTCAAAGGTCTCCGCTTTCTCCACCAAGACCCGATTGGTGTTCTGCAAGAGGTCATCGACCTCCAGCCCCGGACCGGTGAGCGAGCGGATGAATCCGTAGAGCCGCCCCTGGTGGGAAGCCAGCAACTGGTCGAATTCGGGGTGCTCTCCGTTGGAGTCGGATGTGGTAGCCAAGTTCAAAGCGAATCGTTGCCAAAGGGAATCGGGATTTTGGGGAATCTTACGAAATCCCTCAAAAAAATTCGAGAAACGGGCCAGGACAATGGCCTCATCCGGAAACCTGCCGCGAAAAAGCGGACTCTTGCTCCACCATTGGGAGAACTATTCGGCCAGGTCCGAGGCTAGAGCCCAGCCATGTCCTTTTGGAACCAGCACCGTTTCGCCCAGCTTGGGAATTTCGCCGACCGGCTCGAGAGTCTTCTCCCAGGCGGCGTGCTTCTCCGCCATCAACTGGACGACTTCAGGGTTCTCCGCTGCGACGTTGTTTTCCTCGCGGGGATCTTTTTTCAGGTCAAAGAGTTGCCAGTCGTCTTCCTTGTATTTGCGATAGAGTCGCCAGTCTTTCCAGCGGGCTGCGAGGAGGTGACGGCGCTCCGCATCTCCGGGCTCGCTGTTGTTCCAATAGAGATGCTGGTGGGCATCTCCCGTTTCTGCACCGGTCAGGAAAGGCACCAAATTCACGCCGTCGCAGTGTTCGGGAATCTCGAGTCCGGCAACGGAGGCGATGGTGGAGTAAAAGTCGAAATTCGCGATCATGCCGTCGTAGGGCTGGCCTTCGGGTAAAATGCCGGGCATGGAGAAGATGGTGGGCACCCGGACCCAACCTTCCTTCTGGGTTCCTCCCCCCTTGCCTCCGGTGTAGGGCGTGGACGTTCCGCCTTCGCTGCCGTTGGCACCGTTGTCGCTGGAGAAAATAACGAGCGTGTTTTCCCGCAGCCCTTTCTCCTCCAGTACCTTCATCAGTTTGCCAACCTGATCATCGACCGAAACAATGGCGCCAGCGAGGGCGCGGCGATTGGGAGGTGCTGTGGTCCGATCCTTGAGACGATCCGGAGCTTCGATGTTGATGGAGTGCACCGCCTCAGGCGACCAGTAGAGAAAGAAGGGCTTGTCTTCGTGGCGATCAATAAAATCGACCATTAGCTCACCGTCGTAATCCGTAAGCCAAACGGTTTCGCCCGCTTCATTGATGCAGAAATATTTGGAGACACCGTTTTTGCCGCCGAACTTCTTTTTGAATTGCTCCGGCAACGCCGCGAACTCCGCTTCGGTGTATTTCTTCTTGGGCGCTTTCTTCGCCACCTCCTGGAATCCGACCTGGAGCGGCCCCTGAAGTTTGGAGCCGATGTCCCACTTGCCAATCTGGCCGGTCACATAACCGTTGTCCTGCATGAACTGCGCCAGGGTCGGGCGATCCTCGGGGATGGGCAGGCCGCGCGACATCCCATACTTTCCAAAGCGCTGACCATACTGACCCATGATGAGCGCACAACGACTCGGGCAGCAGGGCGGATTGGTGATGTAGGAAGTATTGCACTGCACGCCTTCGGCGGCCAATTGATCGATGTTTGGAGTGGGTATGTCAGGCGCGCCATAGACGCCCAGGTCGCCGTAGCCGAGATCGTCGATGTAGATGAGGACAACGTTGGGGAGCTTCGATTTCTTGTCATCCTCAGCCGCTGAAAGTGCAGGGAAAATCGTGCTGCAAGCAACGGCGAGGAAAAGGAGGAGTTTGGGATTCATGATATGGAAGGAATGAAAGGATAGCTTAGGGAATCGAGAGGGACCGTTGGTAGAAGGAGCACGTTAGCTTTTGGGCTCCTTTTTCGCGGATTCTTGCCACGCTTTCCCGGTGCAATTCTGATACCACTGTAACCATTTTTCGCTCATCGCGGTGACCCGTTCCGGGTGAAGTGTGGCCACATCGCGGGTTTCGGTCCGGTCCTTGCTCAAATGGTAGAGTTGCCAGGGTTTGGACTTCGACTGAACCAGTTTCCAGTCCCCATCTCGAACGACCTGCCACGATCCGTATTGGAAGAACAGTGGGGTTGATCGGTTCAATGCGTTGCTACCACGCAACAGAGGAGTCAGGCTAACGCCGTCCATGGCCGGGATCTCGTCTGGATACTGGGTCTTCTTGCCGGCCAGCTCGACGAAGGTGGGTAGCAGATCGATCAAGTGACAAGGCTCGCGGCAGATGTGGTTGGGCTCGGTTGTCGTCCCTGCCGGCCAATGCGCAATCATCGGCGTGCAGATGCCGCCTTCCAATCCCTGAACCTTCCACATCCGCAAAGGCGTGTTGACCGCGTTCGCCCAGCTCATCCCAATCGATTCAAAGGATCCGACGCTTCCCATGGGAACTGAGGTATCGCGTGGCCCGCGTTTTTCGGGCTTTTCGTGACTGGCTCCATTGTCAGCCAGAAAAAGGATGAGGGTGTTTTCAAGAAGCCCTTTGTTTTCCAGGCTCCCAATCAGTCGACCGACATTCTGATCGATTCGATCAACCATCGCGGCGTGGATTTGCATGCGAAGAGCCTCCAGTTTCTTATCTTCAGATGTCAAACTTTCCCAGTCGTGATGTTGGGCTGTGCTGAGTGGTGTGGTTTCGGCGGCGAAGAGTCCCATCTCCAATTGCCGCTCATAGCGAAGCTTCCGCAGGGCGGCATAACCATCATCATAGACTCTGTTGTATTTTTCGATATCCGACTGGTGGGCGTGAAGCGGCCAATGCGGTGCGTTGTAGGCCAAGTAGAGAAAAAAGGGATGCCCGTCTTTCGGAGACTCATCGAGCCAATCCAATCCCCATGTGGTGAAGCGATCCGTTGCATAGAAGCTCTTTTCAGGAAGGTAGTCCTTTACGATTTTGTCATCGAATGCCCAATCATAATTGGCTCCCCAGCCGGGAACGGGCTCACCTTCGCGGGCGGTTTGTCCATCCGGATTCCAGAAGTTCACGGCTCCACCGAGGAAACCGGCAAAGTGATCAAATCCGCGATCGTAGGGATTAAAATCAGCGTGATGTTTTCCGGACCACCAAGTGTGATAACCTGCGGGACGGAGCACTTCACCAGCGAGCGCAGTGTTGGAAAATTCGCGATCACTGCGTTGATGATACAAGCCGGTGAGCAGGCTGATACGGGTGGTCCAACACTTTGAGGTATTGTACATCTGGGTAAACCGAATCCCGTCCTTGGCAAGGCGGTCGAGGTTGGGCGTTTCGATCTCGCTCCCGAAGCACCCCAGATCCGAGTAACCCATGTCGTCGGTAAGGATAACCACGATGTTTGGCTGTTCATTCGCGGTGACGTTGAGCGCAAAAGCGAGCGAGAGGAGGAATAGAAACGGTCGCGCGTGGTTTTTCATGGTTGAGGGGTTTTTGGTGGAAGTTGAGCGTGGAACGAAATGAGGGATCTGGCAACGTCTGTCATGATATTTCCCATCTTTCCGAACGTCTGAAGCGCGGAAGTGTGGATTTGCTTGCAGCCAATCTTCTCCCGGCGATGTTGAGGACGCGGACAGCCATGCGGATTTCCATTGTCACTGACACTTTTGCTCCCAACTTGAATGGGGTTGCCATGTCCCTCGAGCGATTCAGCAGAGGGCTGTTGGAGCGGGGGCACGGCGTTCATTTGATCTCTCCGGTGAAGGCGGCGGGCCAGTCCCTCGTGGGATTTCCAGGGTTTTATCGTTATCGGACCGATCGAGTTCCGCTTCCCGGCTACTCAGGTCTGAGGCTTGGGGTACCCACGTCGAGGAAGTTCAGGAAGATCTGGAAAGATAATCGCCCGGACATCATTTACATCGCGACCGAGGCCGCCATGGGTGTCACCGCTCTTCGTGTTGCCCGAAAGCGCGAGATTCCGATTGCTTCTGGCTTTCACACCAACTTCCACTCGTATTCGAAGGACTACAGCCTTTCCTTTCTCGAGGATGTGGCGACGGACTATCTTCGGCGTGTTCATAACGAGACCGATGCGACGTTTGCGCCGGTCGAGGATGTGGCCGAGAAACTCCGGAGCACAGGATTCAAGAACGTTCATGTGTTGGGCCGAGGCGTTGATACGGCGCTGTTCAACCCCGGGCGGCGATCGGATGAACTTCGAAAATCGTGGGGAGCGTCACCGGACGATCCTGTCGCACTCTACGTGGGTCGAATTGCCTTGGAAAAGAATCTGGATCTCTTCTTCAAGGCTTGTGACGCAATGCGGGAGAAGGTGCCAACCTTGAAGGTCGTTGTCGTTGGCGATGGCCCGCAGCTTGAGAACTTCAAAGAAGCTCATCCGGAGGCCATTTTTGCAGGAGTGAAGCGGGACGAGGAACTCGCAGCCTGCTATGCCTCGGCCGATTGGTTTCCCTTTCCAAGCACGTCCGAGACCTACGGGAACGTTGTCGTGGAAGCGCTTGCCAGTGGCCTTCAGGTCGTGGCGTTCGATTACGCGGCTCCGGCCAAGTTCATTGAGGACGGCAAGAATGGTTATCTTTGCCCGATGGCGGCCGAGGACGCTTTTGTTGCGGCTTGTCTCCGAGCGATCGAAGGAGGAACTGCGACCGAACTGAGGGCTGCAGCCGTGCGTGCTGCCACTGGAGAATCGTGGGAACGTGTCGTCAGTAATTTCGAAGCAGCCCTTGAGAAGATTGTCGCCGAATACAAGCCGCGAGGGCCCATCTCATTCGACGTCGAATTGAAATCGCCATGGGCAAAACACCCCAAGGCGCCGTCGTCGTTTTTACGTAAAGAATGATGGAACGCTCATTTTCAACAAGCTGTGGACCTGACTGTTTCGAGCGAAATCATCGAGCAGAACGCGGCTACTCGTCTCCAGCTTTTTCGTGAATCAGGGTGGCAACGTAGGCGGTGGTCTCGGCTTGGTCGAGCATGCCGTCTTTGTTTTTGTCCGCGCGTTTGAACCGGGTGGCGGTGTGGCTTCCGCCATCGAAGGTCGGCCCAAACTCGTCCACATCGATGCCTCCATCCTTGTTGGCATCACCCTCGGCAAACCACTCCGCAGCGGTTTTGCGAGAGAATTTCCACCAGCCAACGCCAGCGAGGAGTTTCGGAAACTCCTCGTCGTCGAGCAACCCGTCACCGTCTGCATCGAGGTTCTGGAATTTGTCGGGACCGTGCTTGGGCGAATGATAGATGAACTTGCTCATCTCGACGTAGTCGATGCCCTTGTCGTTGTTGGCATCGCTCGAAGCAAAGATCGATTCCTCGGTCATGGCCGTCCGATCAGCGCCGAGCGAAGCCACTTCTTCGAGGGGAAGCGTCATCTTGAGATACTTTGCTTTGCCGCCTTTGAGACTGGCTTTGGCCCCATAGCCAATGGTGAACTCGCGCGCTCTCTTCGGCATACCGACGAAGGCCACGTTGGTTTTCTCGGAAATTGGGATGACGCGTTCGTAGGTTCCTGCCTGGAGAATGGTGACGCTTTCTTCGTCGTCCCCCACGGCGATGATTTTCCCAACGACGATGGGACTGCTGGGACCGCTGCTGTTGGACTGAGCGCAGGCAAGCCCCTGCATTGCGACGAGAGAGAGGAAGACAAGTAGGCTTTTCATGATGTTGGCTGTTGATTGGGGTTAGGAAAACATCTCCATGACCGGCTCTCCTTTTTTATCGCCGACAACGAAGGGGCGACCAGAGCCGCTGATAAACGGTTCCTTGAGCGGGATGCCGGCTGCGTGGCCAATGGTGGCGTGAAAGTCTCCGACGGTCACCGGCTTGTCGCCCCATTCTCCTCTACGGTCACTCTCGCCGTAGACGAATCCACGCTTGATGCCCGCGCCGGCGAGCACAGTGGAAAAGCAAATCGGGTAGTGACCGCGCCCACCGCCGTTGTATTGGGACTTCCGGCCAAACTCGGTTGCCAGAACCACCAGGGTGCTGTCGAGCAGACCGCGATCTTTCAGGTCGGAAATCAGAGTTGCGTAGGCTCGGTCAAAGGGCGGAGAGACGTCTTCCATTTCTGCTTCGAGGTTCTGGTGCATGTCCCAGCCTCCACCCGTTACTTCCACATAGCGGACTCCGGTTTCGACGAGACGACGGGCGAGCAGGCAACCCTGACCGAACTTGCTGGAGCCGTATTGGTCACGCACTTTTTGAGGTTCGCGGGTGAGGTCAAAGGCGGCCAGATCTTTACTCCGCAGGAGACGAATCGAGTGATCGTAGAACTCTTGGTAGGCTTTGACGTTCGAGTCCGGGTAGCGCTTGAGAAAGCCGCTGCTGAGCTCCTGACCGAGGTCCAGCTTCTGCTTGAGTGCATCCGAGCCATCGCGGCTCTTGATGTTCTGTAGACCGGACTCGGGATTCAAAATCGGAATCGGGCTGTAGGATGGAGGGAAGAAGCCGTTGCCATGTCGGGGGCCGTTATTGATGCAGGCGGAGGAGGGCAGGGTTTCGTGGCTGGCGCCAAGATAATGCTGAGCCCATGCGCCGAGGTTCGGGTGCTTGATGGTGGCCCGCTGGGTGTAAGCGGTGCGCATGAAATAGGTTGCCGGTCCGTGAACTCCGATTTTTGAGGTCATCGTGCGAATGACGGC
>JBCDHN010000015.1:0-11526 GCA_038749915.1 Verrucomicrobiota bacterium
CATGGTCAGATCCGGCTTTTCGTGATAACCACGCGCCAAACCGTCTCCACCAATGTAGAGATTACCAACGAAGCCTGCGGGAACCGGCTTCTCGGCGTCATCGAGAATGTAAATGGAGGTATTGGCTATGGGACGGCCGACGGAGATGGTCTCATCTCCGACCTCCACTTTCTCTACGGTGGACCAAACTGTCGTTTCGGTCGGACCGTAGAGGTTCCAGACTTGGCCGGCCCGTTCAAGAAGCTGGGTTGCGAGACCTCGGGACAGCGGTTCACCGCCGGAGAAAACGCGAAGGCTTTCTTTTCCATTCCAACCGCCTTCAATCAACATCTGCCAGGTGGCTGGCGTAGCCTGCATCACGGTGATGTCGAATTCTTCGAGCATGTGGCCAAGATGGCGACCATCCTTCACCTCTTCGCGGCTCGCGATGACGACTTCTCCACCCGAAAGCAACGGCAAAAAGAGCTCGAGCAGGGAAATGTCAAAACTCAGGGTTGTCACAGCAAGGAGACGGTCCGTTTCATCCATCCCGGGTGTGATCTGCATCGAAGTGAGAAAGTTCACTGCGGCGCGATGCGAGATTTCCACCCCTTTGGGCGTTCCGGTAGAACCTGACGTGTAGATGATGTATGCCAGTGACTCGGCGGAGAGCTGGGGAATCGAAGGCGCCTCATCGGTTGGAATGACGTCTTCCAAGCAGATCACCATCCAGTCTCCCTCCGGCAGTCCTTTCTGAAGCGCTCGTTGCGTCACGATCACGTCCGGCTTGGCATCCTGAAGCATTTGCTCCAAGCGATAGGCAGGGAACTCCGGATCCATCGGCACATAACAGGCTCCGGACTTCAGAATTCCCAGCGTTCCAGCTACCATGTCGCAGGACCGCTCTGTCAGGAGGGCAACAGGCTGGTCGGGGCCGACTCCGACATCCGCCAATTTTTGCGCAAGACCGTCAGCCTTCCGGTCGAGTTGGTTAAAGGTCAGCGTATCTCCACCACAGCGAATCGCGATTTTATCAGGGGTCTGAGTAACGGCGTCCGCGATCAATTCGTGAAGCAGGCTCTCCTCGGGATAGGGAGAAGAGGTGTCGTTCCAGTCCTGAACAATTCGCTTCTCTTCTTCTTGGGACAGAAGATTGATCTCCGAGATGTGCAGATCCGGATTTTCGGACACCTGGCTCAGCACCTGGGCATAGAGGTTGTTGAGGTAGGCGATGGTACTCTCGTCAAAGAGATCCGAGTTGTATTGCCAGCATCCGTAGAGAATTCCGTCCGCTTCTTCGACCACCAGAGTGATTTCGAACTGTGCCTGACGCAAGGTGAGGTCCACGGTCTCCACCGTAATGTCTCCAACATGGATCTTGTGTCCGCCTTGGCCAATCATGAAGACTGCCGCGTCTCCTCCATCCAAGCCTGGAATCTTCTCCATGCTGAAGGAAACCTGGAAAACCGGAGAACGGCTCGGATCCCGGGGGACCTTCAGCTGATCGACCAGTTTGGCCAGCGGGTAGTGTTGATTCTCCAACGCGCCCACGACGGACTCGCTGTTGCGAGTTACGTATTCGGTAAACGTGGGGTCCTCGTGAACCTGACTGCGAACGGCAACCGGATTGATAAAGTATCCAATGAGGTCGTGCAATTCCGGCTGGTTCCGGCCCGCAAGAGGCACCCCGACCAAAAGATCCTCCTGATTACAGTAACGGTGAAGGAGAATCTCGAATCCACTTAACAAGGTGGTGAAGAGGGTTGCGTTCTGTTGTTGAGAGAGGGCGATCACCTGCTTCGTGAGCTGTTCGTCCAACTTGAAGCCGTAGGCGGCACCGTTGAACGTTTGCACCGGCGGACGAGGACGGTCGGTTGGAAGATCCAAGACCAGAGGTGCATCGGCCAAGTGATCCTTCCAGTATTCGAGCATCCGATCGCCTGATTCTCCTTCGAGGTGGCCCTGCTCCCAGCGGACGAAATCGTGATAGCGAGCCTCGACGTCCTCCCACTCCGGTTCTTTACCGAGCTTCCGAGAGAAGTAACTCTCGATCAGGTCGTTCATGAAGAGGGTTACCGACCACGCATCGCTGACGATGTGGTGCATGCACAGCAGGGTGATGTGGGCGTTGGCGCTCGTTTTGAAAAGCTCAAGGCGAACCACAGGTCCCTTTTCCAGATTGAAAGGCTTGTTCGCATGTTCGATTAGCAAAGCTTTGATCTCGTCATCGCTCAAGGTGGTGACGTCATGCTCTCGAAAGTCGATGGTGCGACCTTTGTGCGCCCGTTGAACCGGGGAACCATTCACGGTGTGGAAGGTGACGTCCAGCATCGGGTGACGAGAATAGAGGCCCATGAAGGCTTCCTTCATGATCTCGATATCGATCTGTGGAGAGATCTTGCCGCTGTAAACCAAGTTGTATGCAGGACTCTCGGGAGCCAACTGGTGCAGGAACCACAGGGCCTTCTGGCCCTCGGTCAGCGGGAACTCGAGAACTTCCTCACCGGAAAGCTCCAAGGCAGGCAGCGAGCCGGAGCCAGAAGCTCCCCCGCCACCGGAATCGGCAAGCTCGTCTCCAGCGCTCTCGATCAGGGTTTCGAGAACCGGGACGGCGAGTTCCTTGATGTTTGGTCCATTCAAAACGGAACCCATGGGAACGCTGATCCCAAGTTGTGACTCAACCCGGTTCATGAGCTCGATCGCCATCAGGGAATCGAGGCCGATTTGGTTGAGGGGGAGGTCTTTGCTGATTTTGGCAACGTCCGTCCCAAATACTCCCGCTACTTGCTCCGCGAGAAAGTCGACCATCAGCTCATGGCGCTTGTCGGCAGCTGCCTGGATAATTTGGCTTCGAATGGCTCCACCTTCGCCGTCTCCATCGTCACCGACGAGAGCTCCGTAGACAGGCGAGTTGGCAATCAGAGCGGAAAAACGCGCGAGTGAATTCCAGTCGATTCGGCTTGCTGCGAGGTTGGTGGCGGCTCTTGGCAGGAAGCGACCAAACACACTCAGGGTTTCCGGCATGTTGTAGGCCTTCATCCCGAGCATGTCGAGATACTGGGCCGTTTTCTCGTTCCGCTCCACGAAACCAGCTCCCGTCAGTGCACCCCAGTTGAACGTCAGCCCATCCCCAATTCCGGTAGCATTGCGGTGCTGGGCGATGGCGTCGAGGAAGGAGTTTCCGGCATTGTAGTTCGATTGGCGAACTGCTCCAATCACCGTCGAGAAGGAGGAGAAGGAGGTGAAGAAATCGAGTGAAATGTCCTTGGTCAAATGGTGAAGGATCCAGGCACCGAGCATTTTCGGGTGAACCACCCGGTCGAAACCTTCTTCGTCGAGCTCGACGATGTCGAGGTCGTTGATTACCATTGCCCCGTGGACGACGCCTCCCAATGGCGCGTTCGAGGCTTGAATCTGCGAAACGATTTCAGTGAGTTTTGCTTCGTCGGTAACATCCGCTCTGAGGTCGAGAACGGTGACTCCAGACTTTTCGAGCTTGGCGATGTCGGCCTGGGCTTCTTCCTTGGGACCACTTCGGGAAACCAAGGCAAGATTCCGAGCTCCGTTCTTTGCCATCCACTTGGCAAGTTCGAAACCAAATCCGCCGGCGCCCCCGGTGATGAGATAGGTCTTTCCGGCTCGGAAAAGGTGTCCCTCCTGGGTGCAGGGGCCTACGGGAACGGAAGGAAGGTCGAAGTTCAGAACGTTTTTGCCGATGTGTTTGCCCTGAGCCATGTAGCGGAACGCGTCGACAACATCGGTGATTGGGAAGGTTTTGTGCGGAAGAGCCTCGTAGGTTTGCGCGTAAAACTCATCTTCCAACTCCTTGAGCATTGCAGCCACGTAGGCTGGCTTGGACTCGAGATGCTGCGCCAAATCCACCACATGGTAGCTGATGTTGTTCTTCAGCATTTCCATGCCGAACTTGGAATTGCCATAGACGTCGATCTTCCCGATCTCGACGAATCGGCCAAATCGGCGTAGGCACTGAAAGGATTTGGGAATGAAGTCTCCGGCCAGCGAGTTGAGCACGCAGTCGATTCCCTCGCCGTTGGTGATTTCCATGATCTCGTCGGCGAAATCGAGCGTGCGGGAGTTCATGACGTGATCCACGCCCCAATCCCGCAGTAGCTGACGCTTTTCGTCAGTTCCTGCAGTGGCGAAGACTTCGAGGCCCAGGTTCTTGGCGATTTGAATCGCAGCAGATCCCACCCCGCCGGTTCCGGCGTGAATCAGCACACGTTCCCCTTTTTCCATGTGGGCGAGGTGGACCAGCGCATAGTGACTGGTGAGGAAGACGGTTGGTAACGTGGCGGCGCCTTCGAATTCGAGGTGATCCGGCTTCTTGAAGACCAGATTCCGATTCACGGTCACAAAGCTGCGAAAGGCATAAGGCGCCATTCCAACCACGTTGTCCCCCGGACGGAGATCCCTGACGCCTTTGCCCACTTTGACAACAGTGCCGGCGATGTCATCACCGAACCATTTGATGTCGATGGGGTTGCCGGGATACATTCCCAAGGCTTTCATCACGTCACGGAAGTTGATTCCGCCGGCCTTGACTTGAATCTCGATTTCTCCCTCTCCGGGTTCGCGGCGGGGAGTTTCGTTGAGACTAAGGTTCTGAAGAACCCCGGGCTTGTCGATTTCCAGTCGATAGCTCAGGACCGAACCATCGCTTTGGACCGCTTCCCGAGTTTTCATTGGAACTTCCTCATTCTTGACTCTGGTCAAGCGATTGACATGGCGAATGTCTCCGCGATAAGCGATTTCAAGTTCGCGGCCCGGCTTGGTCAGTTCCCAAAAAATGTCTTCCAGCTCAAACTCGGAACCAAGCGCATCCAAATCCACCATGGTGATGGGCCAGTCCGGATGCTCATTGTTGGCCACGCGCACAAACCCGGTCAGAGGTGCGGCAGAAATATCCCCAAGTTTCTCTCCATCAATCGAGGCGCGTCCCCGGGTTACCACCAGCGTGCGGGGAGCGGGTTCGGGCTTCGCTTGATTCAAAGCATGAATCATCGTCCGCAGACTGTGTGTTCCCAGTTTCTGGGAGGACGCCAGTTCATCAAGAGACAAGTCGTCGGCGGTAGGACCATCAAGAGTCCAAGCATGAAGAAACGCCGAAGCCCGGTGCCCGTTTTCACTCAGCTTCGCGAACAATTGCTCCCAGTCAGATTGCTGATTCGGAGCGATCTCGAAGGAGTCGTCACTGGTCTCGGCGAACTCAGGTCCTGCCGAAACGGTCACAACGCGGATGTCGGAATCGCTCAGAGACTTCGAGAGCGCTTGGGCAAAACCGCCTTTGTCTTCGAGCAGGACATAGGTTTCCTGAGCCGGAACATCTTCTTCCGATTCCGATTCGGTTTCAACAGCTTCGACGACAGGCGCCTTGGCGAGGAAAACGGCTTGCTGGCATTCTTCCGGAGCTTCAGAGCTAACAAATGAGCCAACGTCCTGGTAGCCAATTTCTTCAAGAAGTGAAACCCACTTCTCCCGCGGCATCAGTGCAGAATCCGGGCGCAGGTCAGTGTCTTCGTAATACCACCAACCACGGAGTAGTCCGAACAGGTTATTGAGGGCGGTTCGGGGCTTGGTCACCTCGAGGAACATGAGAACGCCGTCTTCAGCGAGGCAGCGGGTAATGTTTCCGAGCGTGTTCTTCAGATCACCGGTGGCGTGAACGACGTTCGTTCCGAGGATCAGGTCATAACCATGAACGTCGATGCCTTGAGCTTCCGGATCCTTCTCAATATCAAAAGTGGTGTATTCGACAAAATTGTAGTCACCAAATTGCTTTTTGGCGTCTCCAAGGAAAGCCGGACTGGTGTCGGTAAAGGTATATTCGCTCCGATGAGGCGGAAGCACCGGGAGCACTGCACGAGTGAGAGATCCCGTTCCCGCTCCAACTTCAAGCACGCGAATCGCCCGACGTTCAGGCATCGAAGTGATAAGCTCTGCAACGGCCTGGCCCACCATATCGTTGTTGGCAGGAAAGTCCGCCCCTTCGCGATAGAATCTCGTCAGCGAATCAATGGCCTGACCTCCAGGGAAGAGCAATTCCACCGGATCCACTTCACCAGACAACACTCCGGCAATGTTCGGGCCGGTAAGCTCTTGAAGTTCGGCCTCAGATGCAAACTGCTCATGGTTATTTTTGAGCGAGCTGAGGTCCACGGGGCGTGCTTTCGGCTTCTCGACAATTTCCCATTCATTCTCACTCGTCGATTTGAGCCAACCAGACCGCGCCATTGTCTCGAGATGAGCCCGGAGGAGGCGCGAATGGGTGGCGAGCACGCCAAGTTTTTCCTGAAACTCAGCAAATTCGATTTTGGTGCCGACTTTGGGCTTCCAGCCCAGTTCAAAAAAGGCGTTGATGACATACTGCTCCGCCGCAGCTTCCAAACCTTTCGAAAAGCTGCGGTAGTAGGCTGAGAGGCTATAGTCCTCGTAAACCTTCGGGACGACTTCAGTGATTCCGGTGAGAACTTTCGAAATGGGCAGGTAGCCAGGTGTTCCCACCGCGTGGCTTCCCTTCAAGCGGCGTGGTTCCCATTTGAACTGATAAAAGGAGTTATCGACCTCCTCTTCCGCTTCATCTTTCTGCGCGGCTCGATCGACCCGGAATCCATTGATCTCTGCCACGGGCTCCCCGGATTCATCATAAACATAGATGGTCGAAATCAGTGTCTCTCGGTCATCGAAGAAAATCTTGGAATGGATCCAGAGCTTCTGTTCGGGAATCGGTTCGCGAAGAATGCGAACGCGATTGATGGCTGCTGGCAGATAAAAGTAATCTGATCCTTTGGCCCCGTCAGGAATAACCTGAGCTCCTTTTACCCCGTGGAAACAGGCGTCAAGGACGGCGGGATGGATCCGATAACCGTCGAGAGTCTTGAGCACGCCTTCAGGCACTTCAATTTCCGCGACTGACTCATGGGGCCTGCGCCAGACATTTTGTAGATGGCGGAAGTTGGGACCAAATTGATACCCAGCGTCAAGGTAGTCCTGATAGTATTCCTCGTGATCGTAATGGCGCTCCATCTGGTCGCAGAGCGCTTTCAAGTTGGCTTTCTCGATAGTCGGCACTCCAAGCTTCCGCAGTTTGCCGACCGCATTGAGATCCCACTCTTTGAGCGGATTTCCCGTGGCGTTCGAGAAGACCTGAAAAGACTTGTCCGTGTCGTCGAAAATGACTCGGATGGTGGGAATCTTCGTTTCGCTCACGAAGAGGGCTTTCTTCGCCTCCAGCTCTTCGACGCAGTAGTCCTCACCCGGGAACAGCTCTTCACACAATGCGAGACCGATTTCCGCATAACCTGCAGCGGGGAAAATGATCGAGTCCCAGAACCGGTGGTCTTCCAAGTAGGGGAAGAGCCTGGGGTCGAGGTAAAACTCGTAGGTTGGTTTGACCCCATTGGCCCGGATTCCAAGCAGCGGGTGGACGGATGGAGAGCACCGCAGATGTGTGCCTTCCTCGCTTTCGAGCCAGAATTTTTCGCGATTCCACGGATACTTGGGCTGGGGAACGAAACGACCTGCCGCTTGGCAGACCGATTTCCAATCAACGCTGGATCCGTAATTGTGAAGGCCGGCCAGGTTAATCAGCATTTCCTGATTCTCCCTCGTCTTCCGCTTCAGAGAATAAAAGATCGCTCCTTTGCGCTTCTGTTCGGCAAGGCAGTCTCCAATCGGGCCTTGCAGGGCAGGGTGGGGGCCCAGTTCAACAAAGAGCCGCTCACCGCCGCGGATCAAATTGGTCATCGCAGGTGCGAAAAGCACGCTCTCGCGAACGTTCCGCCACCAATACATTCCGTCCAGCTCCTCGCCGCGGAGCATCCCGCCGGTCACCGTTGAGATGTAGGGAATCTTGGTTTCCCTAGGCTTGATGTCGCTGAGAGCCTCGAGGAGTTCGTCCTTGATCGGCTCCATCTGGTGCGTGTGGAACGCATAGTTAATTCTCAGAAGCCGGACAAATTTTCCTTCCGCTTCAAGCTTCTCCGCCAACTCTTCGAGAGGCAACTTATCACCCGCCAAGGTGATCATGGTCGGGCTGTTGACGACCGCAACCTGGACCTTGTCTTCCAGTCCTTTGATAGCCGCTTTTCCCTCAGTTTCGCTCAACCCAACCGCATACATCCGTCCCTTGTTCCCATCACCGCCAGTATTCTCCTGGAGGCGCGAGCGATGGAAAATCACTTTCACCGCATCTTCCATGGTGTAAGCGCCTGCAACATAGGCAGCCGCGACCTCTCCGACCGAGTGTCCTACCACCTTGGATGGCTCAACCCCCCAGCTCTTCCAGAGTTCCGCCAAAGCAACCTGCAAGGCAAAAATGGCCGGCTGAGCGATGTAGGTGCGATTAATGTTCGATTCGTCTTCGCTTCGAGTCATTTCCTCGAGAAGCGACCAATCGCCGAGCTTCCGGATCTGCTTGTCGATTTTCTCGATCGTCTTTCTGAAAACCGGTTCCGTTTCGAGCAGTTCCTGGCCCATCGCCCACCACTGCGCTCCTTGACCGGTGAATACGAAAACAATTGGAGCTGGTTCGTCGACGGTTGAACCTTCGACAACACCTTCGACCTCGGCCCCGGAGGTGTTTTTGGCAAAGGAACGTAGACGTTCACGAAGTTCTTTGGCATTGCTTCCCAAGACCACGGCGCGCTGGTCATGTTGCTCCTTTCGTGCGCCAGCCGAAAAGGTCAGTTCGGCCAAATCCAGCGACTCGTCTTCAAGCCATGCACGATAGCGGTTGGCGTAGGCCTTAATGGTTGTCTCATCCTTGCCTGAGATCGGCAAGACGAAGGGTCGAGCGGCCTTTTCTCGCGGCTTCTTCAGAGTCTTTTGGTCGGGAGCGCCTTCCAGAACAATGTGCGCGTTCGTGCCGCCAAACCCGAAGGAGTTGACCGAAGCTACAGGGAGATCGCCCGGAGCCGGCTCCAGAGGAGTCAGTTCGGTGACGACTTTCAGCTTCAATCCCTCGAAATCGATATTCGGGTTGGGGTTCTCAAAATTCAGGTTGGGGGGAACCTTCCCCTTGTTGAGGACCATCGCCGCCTTGACCATCCCTGCGGCTCCTGAACCGGATTCCAAGTGACCAACGTTGGTTTTCACCGAGCCAATCAGGCACTTGTTGTCATCGGAACGGCCTTGGGAAAGAATGTTGCCCAAGGCATTGGTTTCAATCGGATCTCCGACCGGGGTGCCAGTGCCGTGAGCTTCCATGTAGGTCACCCGGCGTGGGGGCATGTCGGCCTCTTCGTAGGCTTGGACCAACATGACCTCCTGGGTGTCCTGACCGGGAACGGTCATGGATGAGGTGTTGCCATCCTGGTTGATGACCGCGGAGCGCACGGTGGCGTAAATCCGATCGTTGTTCTCAATTGCCTTGGAAAGCGGGAGGATCATCATCATCCCGGCTCCTTCGCCCCGCACATATCCGTTGGCGCGGTCGTCAAACGCAAAGCACTGGCCGCTGGGCGACAACATGGTCGCTTTCGAGAATCCGATGGACGTGTCGGGCGTGAGGAGGGCGTTGACCCCACCAACCAAGGCGTGATCGATCGTGCCTGCCCACATGTCACGACAGCCGATGTTGATCGCTACGAGAGCGGATGAACAGGCCGTATCCACAGAGATGGCTGGACCTTTCAGATCCATGAGATAGGCGATCCGGTTGGAGGCAATCGAGAGCGTCGAGCCAGAGTTCGTGTGAACATCGACGTCGTCAGGGCTCGTCATTTGAACCTGTGCGTAGTCGTTCGATGCGATGCCAACGTAGACCCCGGTCCGGGTATCTTTCAGTGAGCTCGGCGCATAGCCAGCGTCTTCAATCGATTCCCAGGCGCACTCGAGCAACCACCGCTGCTGAGGATCCATCCTCAAAGCTTCCCGAGGAGAGATTCCCCAGAACTGCGCATCAAACATGTCGAGATTGGAGACAAATCCACCCCACTTGGTGTGCATTTTTCTCGGGATGGAGGTGTCCGGATGGTAGAATCTCTCGCGATTCCAACGATTTTCCGGCACTTCAATAATCCCGGAGCGGCCCTCGGCCAGCATATTCCAAAATGACTCCGTGTCTTCTACTCCACCAGGGAAGCGGCACCCGATGCCGACAATAGCAAGAGGTTCCCGGTTGGTTGGCCCAGTCGGTTGTTTATCCATGCGCGAGACTAATTGGTTCTTCGATTGGTTCTGAGACGGTCAGAATTCCTTACGGTTGAATTGTTTGTGTGTGCGGAGTGAGTAATCTTGCGGACTTTAATCTGAGGCGAATCCTGAGCATTTTTCAACGGATTGCTACGATTTCATCATCAAAAAGCCTGATCCCAGGGTAAAAACAGTAATTTTTAGAACGTGTTGCCTCCGCATTTTGGGCAGAAGTGGGCTGGATTATGGCGGGCAATTGCTTCACGTCAAGCGGGCCTGATCGATAGAATTTTATGCGATGAGAACTCAATTTCAGCGATATGTGCGCAATCAGTTAATTCAAGCAGAGCACCTCCAAGCGCTCCTTGGCTCATTTCCTTGGAGGTGTTTGAGCGCTCAACTGCCCACGTCCGGATAACTGCCAAGGATTTTGACGAAGTTGCAGTGGGTGTGGAGTTCGTCCAACGCTGTCTTCAACTGATCATCGGTACAGTGAGCCGCCACATCGACATAGAAGAAATATTCCCATTTGGACTGCCGATTGGGACGACTTTCGATCTTGGAAAGATTGATATGAAACTGATTGAAAGGCTTCAGGGCTGAGTAGAGGGAGCCTGGTAGATCCTGCACGCTGAACATGATCGAGGTCCGGTCATTCCCAGTTGGCGGGCAGGTGCGATGGCCAATCACCAGAAAACGGGTTGTGTTGTTGGCGTTGTCCTGAAGGCTTTTTTCCAGAATCTCCAGTCCGTGAAGCTCGGCCAGGAGGGCCCCACCCAATGCCCCGGACTCGGGGTCAGCCTTGGCAAGTTCAGCTGCCTTGGCGGTCGATGACACTTCGACGGTATCGCCGTTAAAAAATCCTTCGGCCAGCCATCGACGGCATTGGCCAAAAACCTGCGGATGGGAATAGAGCTTGGTGATTTTCTCCTTGGGGACTTTTGAAAGCAGGTGATTTTCAATCGGCAGAAGGATTTGAGCGCAAATTTGCAGAGGAGAAGTGGCAAAGAGATCAAGGGTGTGGTTTACCGCGCCTTCCGTGGAATTTTCGATGGGGACGACGCCATAGCCGGCATTCTTCCGCTCAACATGATCGAAAACGTCGGCGAGGCTGCTCTGAGGAAGATATTCGACACTGTTGCCAAACTTACTGATCGCGGCTTGGTGGGTCCACGTCCCCTCAGGCCCAAGAAAGGCAATCTTGAGATCCTCCTCCAGGGCAAGCGCCGCAGACATGATTTCTCGATAGATGGCACGGATCGAGACCTCACTGAGCCTCCCTTCACTCTTGGCGACGAGAGCCTTGAGCAGTTTTTCCTCTCGTTCAGGGGCATAGATTTCGAGTCCACCGCGTTTTTTGATCTCCCCAACTTCATGGACGAGGTCGGCGCGTTC
>JBCDHN010000016.1:0-11248 GCA_038749915.1 Verrucomicrobiota bacterium
CCCAGACATTGCCGCCATCGCCGCTCGGCGTGTCGTTGCCAGCCAGCGTTCCAGAAACGGAATCATCCTCATCCACCGAAATCGCGTCATCAGCAGCGACCGGCAAATCGTCCACGGAGTTGACAGTGATGGAAGCGGTTGCGGTGGAGACGTCACCATCAGCATCGGTAATGGTGTAGGTGAACGAGTCGGCACCGTTGTAGTTGGCGCTCGGTGTGTAAGTGTAAGTGCCATCGTTGTTGACGGTCACCGATCCGTTGCTCGGTCCAGAAGCGATGGCCCAGATATTGCCGCCGTCACCGCTCGGAGTGTCGTTACCGGCCAAGGTTCCGGATACCGAATCATCCTCATCCACCGAAATCGCGTCATCAGCCGCGACCGGCAAATCGTCCACGGAGTTGACAGTGATGGAAGCGGTTGCGGTGGAGACATCGCCATCGGCATCAGTGATGGTGTAGGTGAAGGAATCGGAGCCGTTGTAGTTGGCGCTCGGCGTGTAAGTGTAGGTGCCGTCGTTGTTAATAGTTACGATTCCATTGCCAGGCCCGGAAGCGAGTGCCCAGACGTTGCCACCATCACCACTTGGGGTGTCGTTGCCGGCCAGAGTTCCGGAAACCGAATCATCTTCGTCTACCGAAATCGCATCATCAGCCGCGACCGGGAGATCATCGACGGAGTTGACGGTGATGGAAGCGGTTGCGGTGGAGACATCGCCATCCGCATCGGTGATGGTGTAAGTGAAAGAATCAGCACCGTTGTAGTTGGCGTTTGGTGTGTAGGTATAGGTGCCGTCATTGTTGACGGTAGCCGTTCCATTGCTAGGCCCAGAAGCGAGTGCCCAGACGTTGCCACCATCCCCACTGGGGGTGTCGTTGCCGGCCAGAGTTCCGGATACCGAATTATCTTCGTCTACCGAAATCGCATCATCAGCAGCGACCGGAAGATCATCAACCGAGTTGACCGTGACCGTAACAGTTGCAGTATCGGTCAACCCGTCGTTGTCCTTAACCTCGTAGGTGAAGGTATCAGTGCCAAAGAAGTTGGGATCTGGGGTGTAGCGAATGCTTCCATCAAGATTGATAGAGGTTGTTCCGCTGCTGGGAGTGCCGACTGCAGACACCGAGATCGTGCCGCCATCGAGGTCGAAGTCGTTGGCAATCACCGCAATGTCGATCGGCAGATCCTCGTCCGTCGTAATCGTATCGTCGATTGCAACCGGCGGAAGGTCTGGAATCACCGGAGGTATTACGACAGGAGGAGTCGGTGTCGGAGCTGGAGTAGGAATAACCGGAGGATCGGTTTCAGGCAGCGGTGCCGGAGCAGCTTGAGGCTCAGGCTGAATCTCAGGCGGAGTTGAGGAGCCTCCACCAAAGCCGCGTGGAGCGGGTGTTTCATCTGCGCCAACAAAGGCAGATACATCCTCAGTAAATGAGCTGAACGTTTCTTCGAACTCTGTAAATCCGAGATTGGAAAGGCGCATAAGGGTAAAGTCCTGGCCTTGAGGAAGGTTGCCAACACCACCTTCGAAACTGACATCTGCAGATCCGACTGGCTCACCCGCCGTGGGAAGAAGCTGGGATGGAGGTCCTTCCTGACTCGAATCGCTCGTTCCGGTGGTTGAGTCGGGGCGCCCGGCTGGCATGGAGTCCTCATTCGCAAAGTGTGCATTGTAGAGCTCCACATTGCTGTCCGGAGACACGTTGAGGTTGATTGGTGGCGCGATTCCTCCGGACGAAAAATACTCTTCCAGGATGAGTTGTTCTCCGCTTAGGAACTCGACAATCAAGTTTGAGCCATCCGGAGTCAATGCCACTTCCGCTGCATTACCGTTCTCGTCGATCAAGAGAATTTCATCGCCTGCTTCAACAAGGAATGTTTCTCCATCTTCGACTTTCTGCTGAAGCCGGATATCGCCGCTCTCGTCTTTGATGATGATTTGGTGATTCATAGGACCAGAAAAATTGGATTTCGATTACTTGGAAAATGGATTGAGTTTGCGCCGTTTCTTCTCCGGCTGAGGATCGGTCTTGATCGGCACGGGAACGGCCTCCGGTCGAGAGACCGTAGCCCGTGGTTCAGTTGATTCGGGAAGGCCTTTGACTGCCATCAGACTCTCTGGAGCTTCGTCTTTATCAGGATCGTGGTTCAGGTAATCACGGACGAATTGTTCTCCAACCATGCGATCGGTCAGCTCTCCTTCGACTCCCAGTATCCGATAGATTGTCGTCTTCGAATTATACTGTGCATCGATGAGCTTGGTCTTCGCGGTGTAGAGTTCAGCCTGAACGTCGAGGATACTGAGCAAGTCCTGTTTTCCCACTTTGAACTGTTCCTGATAGTCAGAGAGAACTCCTTCCAGCCTATTGACATAGGCTTCCATTGATCTGGACGTCGCCAGAGAACCATCGCGCTCCTTCCAAAGGATTGATGCCAGATACTCGCTTTGCTCCTCGGCGGCACGGACCAATTCTTCAGCTTTCTTGACCTGCCAGTGTTCCCGTTTTTGGAGCGCTTTGTTGGCACCCCCGCGATAGAGATCCCAGGACATCACGATCAGCGCGCGTGCCTCGTTGTCTTCGCCCTCTACTCCGAGTACGTCCTGTCCAACGCTTCCGCCGGCATCGAGATAGATTTTTGGACCACGGTTGCCGGAGACACTCTCGTATTTCGAGGTTGCCGCACCCAACGCCGCGACCGAAGCCTGGTAGTCCCAATTCCCGTGAAGCACCAAACCAGCCTGTGCGTCGGGAAGGTCCGGAAGCGTTGGCCTGGTGAGATTGGAGGCCGGTTGGCCGGTAAGTCGAACGAAGCGGATCAGGGCATTCTCCAATGCCAGTTGCTGCGTATCGACGGAGTTGACCGCGAGATTGAGCCTTCCATTGACAAGAGCAAGATCGGCTCGGTTTCCTCCATTCCCAACACGTTCCTTAATCATGTCGCGAAGCACTTGTTGCCTGCTGACCTGCAGTTGAGCCTCCCGAACCTGTTCGCGAGAGCGGAGCACTTCCCAATACACCTCGCAAAGATCGACGACGCGTCCCTCCACCATGCTGCGCTCTACCAGCTCCTGGACTTCGTAGCCCCGATGAGCGGCGCGAGTCTGATGTTTCGACAACCCGCCGTCGTAGATCAGTTGGCGAACGGATATTCCAATTTGTCGGCTGAAGAGGTCCTCACCACTAGAGGTCACCAGGCCATCAACACTTCGGTCTCGTTGCTGGACTCCAGCTGATCCATTCAAGGTGACCTGAGGCCGCAGATCGCCGCGAACCATTTTCCAGTCCTCGAAGGAACTCAGACGATCGTAGTTGGCAGCCTGGATTTCAGGTTCATTGTAGAGCATCAGCTTGACCGCCTGCTCCAAGGTCTGAGCCTGAAGTGAATTGGAATAGGTGAGCGAGAGGAAAGTCCCAATCGTGAGAACCCTCAGTTTAGTGAGTCTGGTCATGTCTTTGGTTTGAAGCAGGCAACCGATGGGCAATCCCGAGTGAGTGGAGCGCCCTGAGCTACATGCGTGGGAGGAACTGGATAGTAAGAAGACGAGGGAAATCCCAAGTCGGACTGCAAATTATTATAAAAACCATAAAAATCAAATTTACTGTGTGAAATATTTGGATGTATAGCTATTCTATATTTCCTAAATAATGAACCAGCATAATTTTGATCCCCTCCTCCAGGCCTTGGAATTTCTTGGGAAATATCATGGCCGCTCCATTAATTTGGATAGTGCAGTCCATGGCCTGCCAACGGTTGACGGCCGTCTCACACCGGAGCTCTTTGAGAGAGCAGCGAAACGTTCCGGATTTACCTCAAGGATTGCCAATCGACCCCTTAAAAAGATTCATCCCGCTACTCTTCCTGTTGTTCTTCTGCTTGAGAATGGAGAGGCCGTGGTTCTCTTGGGATTCAAAAGTAAAAGAGTGGTGGAATGCGCGGTCCTGAGCGCTGGAGGGGGGACTCAAGCCATTAAATTGAAGGAACTGGAGAAGTTCTATTCCGGCTTCGCAATTTTTGCCAAACCCGCCTACAAGTTTGAGGAAAGATCTGAATTTGCACCCACCCAACCCAGGAAGAATTGGTTCTGGGGAGCCCTTTGGCGATTTCGGGGATTCTATGGCCGAGTTGGGGTGGCAACGGTGATGATCAATATGCTTGCGCTGGCTTCGTCACTTTTCATCATGAACGTCTACGATCGTGTCGTTCCTAACCAAGCTGTTGATACATTGTATGCACTGGCTATCGGAGCAGCAGCAGCTTTTGTTCTCGAATTTGCTCTAAAGACATTGCGCACCTATCTCGTGGATCGTGCAGGTCATCGAATCGATTTAATCTTGGGGGGAGATCTATTTGGCAAGGTGTTGGGGATGAAGTATGCGGCGAAGCCGACCTCTGCTGGAACTCTTGCTGGACAGGCGAGAAGTTATGAAGGGCTGCGTGAGTTCTTTACCAGCGCTTCGATATCGGCGTTGTTTGATTTGCCCTTCGTATTTCTTTTTGCTGGAGTCGTGTTCGTATTGGGAGGAATGGCTGCGGCACCTCTTTTTTGTGGTGCGGTATTCGCATTGGTCTTTGCTGCTTTGATGCAGGTTCCGATCAGTCGGGCAGTTTCGTCCAGCTATGCAGCAGGGAATCAGCGCCAGGCATTGTATGTAGAAGGCGTTACGGCGTTGGAGACGATCAAATCAACCTGTAGCGAGTCTGAGCTGCAGGCCCGAATGGAAGACAGCGTCCATGTTTCAGCCAAGGCTGACGGCAAAGCACGCGGCTTTTCTCAGTTGGCGCTCAACATGACGAGTTTCACCCAACAAATCGTGACCGTCGGCATTGTTGTTGTTGGATTCTATTTGGTGAAAGCAGAAGCGATAACGATGGGGGCTTTGATCGCTTGCGTGATTTTATCGGGTAGGGCCATGGCTCCTCTAACGATGATTTCTTCGACGTTGGGGCGCTTTCAGCAATCCCGAAAATCTCTTGAGGGCCTGAACAAGCTGATGGAGATGCCTTCGGAACGAGAAGACGGGCAATCACAGTTCTTGAGCTTGGAAAAGTTCGATGCGAAACTTCGCGCCAAGGAAGTCAGTTTCTCCTATGGCCCCGAAAGCGACCCGATTCTGAAAGACGTAAATATCGAGATTTCAGCGGGTGAAAGAGTCGCGCTTCTTGGTCAGATTGGGTGCGGGAAGAGTACCCTTCTCAGAATGCTGATTGCTCTCTATCATCCCAGCAAAGGAAGAATGGATATATCCGATATTGATGCCCGCCAGTTGGATCCTGCTCAGCTTAGGCGAGAAGTTGGTTATTTATCACAGGATTCCATGCTTCTATATGGAACGCTCCGCTCGAATATCGCTGCAGGTTGTCCGTGGGCAAGCGATACACAGATCTGGGAAGCGATTGAACGCGCGGGGTTGGCAGAGTGGGTTCGTTCGTTGCCGCAAGGGGTGGACCTCCCGGTATCTGAAGGAGGGAAATCGCTCTCCGGAGGGCAACGTCAGGCCATTGCCTTCGCGCGTGCGACGATGAGTAATCCAACTCTCTTGGTCTTGGACGAACCGACAAGTTCAATGGATTGGAATTCGGAGAAGCAGCTCTTGAGACGGATTGATGACTATCTTGAAGAAGAACCGGGACGCACTTTGATTGTCGCGACGCACCGGCGTTCAGTTCTCTCAATCTGCGATCGCGTGATTGTCCTGGATAGTGGCAAAGTGGTTGCTGATGGGAGTAAGGAACAAGTATTGAAATTGGAAGGCAAGGAAGAGAAAAGGCGGTCATCGGAACATTCTTCTCGTTCCAAAAAACGTCCCGCGTACTCGCTTCCTCCGGAAGTCTCAGGAACTGAGGAAGACGAATTTGTGGCTTTGTATTCAAGTCATTCTCCGGCCCAAAATATGGATCCAGGCGCGCTGCAGATGAAGTCGCGAAACCAGCCTTCGGCCGAGCCTACTCTCAATCCCTACGCTACCAATTGATCAATGAACGCTACTGACACCATACCCAATCAAGATATTGACTTTGCTCGTAGTGCCCGCGAGGCGTTGATGCGCGACAACGTGCGAGGGGCAAACCTTCTGCTGTGGTTGATCGCTGCTGTCATCATTACCTTCTTCTACTGGGCCTCACAAGCACAGATTGATGAGGTAACCAAAGGGATGGGAAAAGTGATTCCCTCTTCGTCGGTGCAAACAGTTCAGAACCTTGAAGGAGGGATTATTGCTGAGATTCTCATTCGAGAGGGTGACTGGGTGGAAGAGGGCGACGTCCTGGTCCGGATCGATGACACCATGTCGAACGCCTCGTTCCAGGAGAACCAGGCAGAGGCTCAGGCCCTGCGAGCAACTCTTGTTCGTCTTCGCGCTGAAGCGGAAGGTTTGGAAATGCTGGAGTTTCCCGAAGGAACTCGTGACGATCTGGTCAGCCGGGAAACGCAACTCTTTGAGAAGCGTCAGGATGAACTGCATGAAGCGTCCCGAACACTGGAGAGCAGCCGGAGGTTGGCAGCCGATGAATTGGCGATGACTGTACCTCTGGTCGAAAAACATATTGTTTCTAAGGTCGATCAGTTGCGCCTTGAGCGTGAGGTCAACGAGATTGAAGGCAAGCTCAAGGAAATTACTGGAGCGTTTCAGAGTAAGGCGATGGAGCAACACAATGCCGCAAAGTCGAAACTGGAAGGGTTGGAGAAAGTTATCGCGGGACGCGAAGATAGGGTTCTGAGAACCGTGGTGAGATCGCCGGTTAAAGGAACGGTCAACCGGCTTCATGCAACCACACTTGGTGGCGTGGTTCAGCCTGGGGAGCCGATTGTCGATATTGTGCCCAATGACGAAACCATGCTGGTCTCTGCAAAAATTCGCCCTCAAGACATCGCATTCCTTAGTCCCGGACAAAGAGCGGTGTTGAAGCTTACCGCCTATGATTTTTCCATGTATGGAGGTTTGGAAGGGGTGGTCGAACACATCAGCGCAGATACCATCGAAGATGAAGTTGACCGCCAGCACTACTACGAAATCAAGGTTCGCAACGATTCAGGACTATTGGTCTCGAAAGCAGGTGACGCCCTTCCTGTGATACCGGGCATGGTGGTGGAGGTCGATGTTTTGACCGGCCGAAGAACCGTTCTTCAGTATCTGCTCAAGCCCTTCCATCGAATGCGCTATAATGCGCTGCGGGAGCGCTAGAGTTCCACGATTGGAGTTCGTTTGAATCGCAAAAGACTTCGCTTTTTGGGCTTCCGAGGACATGTTGATTTCTGCGCTGGCCATGGTGGTGAATTGCGCGTGGAGATTTGAATGTGACTCCCCAACTGATCAACATCGACGAGATTCAGGATTCTTCGGAATTCAGCGAAGTGATCGATGTGCGGTCACCTTCTGAGTTTGCTGAGGACCACCTTCCAGGGGCAGTCAACTTGCCGGTCCTTTCCAACGAGGAACGGGCAAAGGTAGGTGATCTCTACCACAACCAGTCGAAATTCGCAGCTCGGCGACACGGCGCTTCACTGGTTTCACGCAACATTTCCGAGATGCTCGCGGGTCATCTGTCTGAAAAGCCGGGAGACTATCATCCCTTGATTTATTGTTGGCGAGGAGGACAGCGTTCGAACAGTTTGGCTACGATTCTCGCGGCAATTGGTTGGAGGGTAGGGCTTCTTGAAGGGGGCTACAAATCCTATCGGAGCTGGGTGGTTCGTCGCTTGGAAGAAGGTTTCGGGAGTCCCGATCTTCGGTTGGTGATTTTGGCGGGACTGACGGGTTCCGGCAAAACCCAAATGTTGCACCAGATGCAGGAGAGAGGGGTGCAAGTCCTCGACTTGGAAGCGCTGGCAATTCACCGCGGCTCCATTCTCGGCAACGAGCCTGGGATTCCACAACCCCATCAAAAGCGCTTCGAAAGTCGATTGGTGGAGGCCGTGCAGAGCTATGATTTGTCTCGACCAGTGTTTGTCGAATCCGAAAGTCATCGTGTCGGGGACCTCTATGTGCCGGGGGCATTGTGGAAGGCAATGAAAGCTTCGGCGGTCATTGAATTGAAGGTGGATTTGGATGAGCGGGTTCGGTTCCTCCGCGACGATTATCAACATTTTCAGAACGACCAGGAGCGATTGATCCAGTGCCTCGATGTGCTCCGTCGTCTACAGGGGAACGAGAAGGTGGAGCGATGGATTGCTCTGATTCAAGCAGGCAACTGGGATGAGTTGATTCGCTCGTTGCTCGTTGAGCATTATGATTCGGCCTACGTGAGTTCAAGATCCAAGTTTGCGGGAGGGACTTTTGGGCAGGTTCATTTGGAGTCGCTTTCGGAAGAGGGAATCGAAGCTGGTTTGGAACAAGTTCTGGACCTGAGTTCCGGGCTCGCCATGAAATAAGCGGCTGGTAATGTCCGTGCCTATACCTAACCTCTAACTTCATGAAATTTCTCTACGGTTCACTTCTTTGTCTTCTAGGCTTTCTTTCGCTTCATGCCGCTCCCGAGTGGCCGCGTTTTCGGGGAGAGAATGGGGCTGGAGTGGTTGCCGACGCCAACATTCCTGCCGCCTGGAGTGAGGGCGATTACCTTTGGCGAACCGACCTTCCCGGCGTTGGGCACGGTTCAATGGCTGTGGCCGGTGACCGCATTTTTCTCCTGTGCGCGGATGTGGAGACGAGCGAGCGGATGCCCGTTTGTGTAAGCGCCGAAGATGGGGGAGTTCTCTGGTCCAAAACCTACTCTACGGAGAAGTTCAAGGGGCATCGTTTCAACAGCCCTGCCTCGACCACGCCGGCTGTCGATGATGAGAACGTCTACTTCACCTGGGGGACCAAGGAACGCCTCACCGCAGTTGCCCTCAGCTATGAGGGGGAACAAATCTGGATGGCGGATCTGGGCCCGATCAAAGGGGGGCATGGATTCGGCGCTTCTCCCATGGTGTATGACGATCTGGTGGTGATCAATAATGATCAGGATGGCGAAAGCAGCTTGATCGCGCTCGACAAAAACACTGGCAAGGTCCGTTGGGAAATCCCCCGTCAGAGCGTCCGTCTGAGCTACTCCGTTCCCGTGGTCTTGCCGACAGAGGATCGCGGTGACATCCTCGTTTTCACCAACTGGCAGCATGGGTTTACCGCGGTGGATCCGAAAAGCGGCGAGGTTCTTAGCGAAATTCGGGTTTTCGATCTGGAAGCCAAAGAGCGGGCCATCAGTTCACCGGTTTTGGCCGGAGATCTGGTTCTGGGGACCTGCGGCTTCACCAATGAGCCGAAGCAGGCCATCGCCGTAAAATGGAACGGGGAAGGGCTGGAAGAAGTCTGGAGAATTACGCGCAACGTCCCCCATATTCCGAGTCTGATTGTGATTGGTGACCGGGTCTATTTCTGGGAGGACAAAGGGATCGGCACCTGCGTGGATCATCAGACTGGCGAGGTGATTTGGCGCGAGCGAATTGGCGGAGCCACGTTCTACAGCTCGCCAGTGAGCGATGGCGAAAAGATCTTCGGGATCGATACGGATGGAGTCGTTGTCACTTTGGCCGCCAGCGACGACTATCAAGAGCTCGCACGGACCAATTTGGGCAACGGAACAATTTGTCGGAGCACCCCGGTCATTGCTCATGGCAATATGTTCGTGCGCACCTTCGACCAAATATTCGCGATCAAGGGGCAGTAGGCGTGCCCGTCAGGAGGATGCTGCTTGGAAAAAGCCTTCCGCCTTGTGCCCGGTTTCTTCAAACTCCAGCTCGGGCACGGAGTCGGCAACAATCCCTGCTCCAACGTGAAAATGCAGGGTTTCTTGTTCGCGCACCGCGCTCCGAATCACGATGTTGAACTGACTCTCCCCGTTCAGCCCGAAATACCCGATCGTCCCGGTATAAACGCCCCGCTCAATTGGCTCAAGCTCCGCGATGATTTCGCGGGCCCGCTTTTTGGGTGCTCCCGTGATTGATCCTCCCGGGAAGCAGGCTTTCAACGCATTGACATGGTTGATCTCGCCCCGCAATCGGCCCTGCACGGTTGAAACAAGGTGAAACACTTGTTCGTAGGTTTCGAGCTCCAGAAGTCGGGATGCCTGAACGCTGCCGAACTCGCAAACCTGGCCGAGATCGTTGCGCTGCAGATCGGTGATCATGATGAGCTCCGCGCGCTCCTTTTCCGAGGTAATCAGGTCATAGCGGCTGCGTTCGTCGCGCTCGGGATCCCGATAGCGAGGGCGCGTTCCCTTGATGGGCCGGGTTTGGATCCCGCGACCGCTAAGCTTGAGAAATTGCTCGGGGGAAGAGGACAGAATCTGGCGATTGCAGAGATTGAGGTAGGCCGAGAACGGCGCCGGCGATGCATTGCGCAACGCTTCGTAAAAAGGGAACGGATCAAAAGTTGCAGGGCACTGCGCCATGAAACGGCGGGTTAGATTTACCTGATAAATGTCGCCTGCGGCGATGTATTCCTTCGCTCTTCTCACGAGGGCGCAGAACTCTGCTGCTCCCATCTCAGGTTCGAAATCAACCCGGGTAAACGTTTTGCTGAAAGAAGTATTTGGAATCCGACTCGCGATACCGCCAACGTCGAACCACTCGCTCGTGCGGTGGCGAAAGACGAGAAGCCGGTGATACAGGCCAAACTCAAATTCGCCTGAGTAGGAAATCGTGCCGAAAGCGCCTCCCAGCGGAAAGCCAACATCTGGAGCTGAAGGAATCGCATTTGTGTTGAGCCAGGATTCCAACGCACCGGTCTCCTCGACGGTTCCTCGAATCACCTGCTCCGGCTCGAAGGCGATGATCGAGATTTCGTCCCCAAGCTGTCCCAAGCCCGACGAATCGAGAAAAATGGCCCCCGGCTCATCCGCGATTCGTGAAAACACGTCGACTGGAGTCACGTCCGGCCAATCGAGTTGGGCAAAAAGAGGTTGGAATTGGCTGGAGGAAGATCGATTCACAAAAAGACGCCTAACAGGAACGTGTTACGAGCAAAGCGCAAACCTGGGATGTGTCAGTTTCATCCTCGAAAGAGCGGTTTTTCCCCGTTCCCCGTTCCAAAAAAGGTCGAGACAAATGGGAATCCGGCCGCTAACATGGAGGTGTCATGAGAAAAACCACTTTTATGGCTGTCTTGCTGGCAGGGCTTGCCATGGGCGCTCAAGCCCGAACCTGGACCAGTTCTGATGGATCCAAAACCTTTGAAGCGGAGCTTCGTTCCTACGATTTTGCCTCCGGAATCGTGAGCGTTGTCACCGAGAAAGGGCAGTTGCTTAAATTTTCCGTCTCCAAGCTTTCTGA
>JBCDHN010000017.1:0-11237 GCA_038749915.1 Verrucomicrobiota bacterium
CTGCTTTCCGCAGTTTTCATTGGGCGCCATCGAAAACTGCGGAAAGCAGTGATTGGCAATCTGAAGCCATGCCTGCGACGGCGAAACGGCGCTGGATGTTTGCTCTTCCCCTTGACGTCAACGAAGACGGCAAGCTCGACCTCGTCATTGGCTCAAAAAAAGGGAACGCAATCGTTGGATGGCTGGAACACCCCGAGCAAGCGCGCAACGTGAAATCCTGGGAACTGCACTCCATGACTCCGGCAGGATGGATCATGTCAATCCGAAGTCTCGACGTGGATGGAGATGGCGATAAAGACGTGGTTTTCAGCGATCGTTACGAAGGGGATTGCGGCGTCTTCTGGATCGAAAACCCCGGCCCCGAGTCTCCCGACCTCCGCAAGCCATGGACTCGGCATTTAATTGGGGGAGCAGGACGACAGGTCATGTTTTTGGCGATAGGCGAGTTAAATGACCAGGCCGGACCCGAAATCGTCTGCGCGACGCTCGAAGGAGATTTGCTGCTTTCCGAGCAATCAAATGAGGGTTGGAAAGAATCAATTTTGCCGCTCCCTTTTGGCCTGACAGCCGGAAAAGGAGTCGCGATTGCCGACGTCAATCTGGATGGAAAAGCCGATTTGGTGACAACGTCAGAAGCTCAACGCGAAGAGCCGAGCATGGTCTCGGTGGCGTGGATGGAGCAACGTGGAGACGGAAGCTGGACGGATCATCGAATCAGCGATGAGAAAGGGCGAAAATTCGATCGGATTGAGATGCTTGATTTGGACAACGATGGTGACCTGGATCTCATCACCTGTGAGGAAGTTCACAATCTCGGAGTCTTCTGGTACGAAAACCCGCAAAACTGAATCAGACTTTCAGATCGGCTTTAGGTAGCTTCCGCAGGCTCTTCGTCATGGCCCCAAAACCAAGCACCGCGATCCATTGCCACCAACGCTAGCGCGATCCCGAGCAACACGATGTTTCGGCCGATCGCGACGGCGTAGTTGGTGATTTCCTCGGAATCGCCAAAGCAGCCGCAACTGATTTCCAACCCGCGAATCCAGGCTGATCCGAGTGCAAGATTGAAGACGAAGATGGAGGTCGCGAGGATCGGCAGGCTACCAAGGTAACAACGATGAACGATAAGACCGACTCCACAAAAGACTTCGAGCCATGGCAGGGTCAGGGCGACGATTGATGGCCAGGGATCGCCAACGATTTTGAAATTGTGGACATCAATGGCAAACAACTCCGGATTGCGAAGCTTTAGATAGCCGGAGAAGACAAACAATCCGCCGAGGAACACCCGCATCACTCGCTCCAGCCAGAGCCCGATCACTTCGGCCTTGTTAGAATCCATTGTCATCACAGCAAATGACGGCGTTTGCCGCAGCGTATTGATCGGTGTGGGTTAGGCTGATCATGATCTTGGTTATGCACTTTCGTTTTGCGAAGTCCTTCCCACGTCCACAAAGAACCACGTAAGGCTCGCCCGAGTCCCTGCGCAAAATCTCCATGTCAGTCCAATTCAGATCCGCACCGATTCCGGTTCCGAAAGCTTTGGCGATCGCTTCCTTCGCAGCAAAACGCGCCGCATAATGGCGACTCGAAAACTTCATCGCGTCACAGTATTTCCGCTCAGAGGCAGTAAAAACCCGGTCGAGAAACGCGTCGCCAAGCCGATCGATCGATTGCCGGATGCGCGCGTTTTCGACGACATCGACGCCGATGCCAAAAATCATCATGGAAACTAGTACCAATCGGCAGAAGACCGGTCAATTCACATTTCGAAAATTACACGCAGCTCGTGTCATCCTAGTTTTGTCGAAGGATGGCAGTTAACCGAGTTTCCTCCGATGGCGATTAGATACCGGGCTCGTAACCGCTCATCAAGTCCAACATGTCCTCAACGCTTTGCTTCAGCCCCACAAAAACAGCGCGGGAAATCAGGTGATGACCGACGTTGAGCTCAGCAAGAAAAGGTATTTGAAACAGCGTAGGCAGGTTGGTCAGGTTGATGCCGTGCCCGGCGTTGACCTGAAGCCCGGCCTGATGAGCTTGCTCCGCAGCCACAATCAAACGCTTCAATTCCTCGGGACAACCCTCCAGGGCGCCATTGGCAAATGCTCCTGTGTGAAGTTCGACCATCTTTGCCCCCAATTCCGCGGACTTTGCGACTTGTTCGGGATCCGGATCAATGAAGAGGCTGACCGCGGCACCGTTTCCCTGAAGCCGATCAATTGTGCGTTTCAGATCCGTCGCATTTCCGACGACGTCGAGTCCTCCCTCGGTCGTGACCTCCTGCCGGTTTTCCGGAACGAGACAAACGAAATCCGGCTGAATCTCGATACCGATGTCAACGATCTCCGGCGTATTTCCCATCTCCAGATTCAAGGGCGCCGGCAGTTCTTTCCGTACGCGAAATACATCGGCATCCTGGATGTGGCGCCGATCTTCACGCAGATGCATTGTGATCGAATCCGCTCCGGCATCGATACAGACTTTCGCCGCATCCAACAGGCTGGGCTCAACATTGTGAGTATCCTGCATCGTGGAATATCGCGCCTGTCGCAACGTCGCAACATGGTCAATGTTCACCCCTAGTTTCAGCTTTTTCGGCATGGTGGGAACAAAGCGCGAAAATTCGGATATTCGAAGTCCGAAGTTCCGATTCCTGTGTCAGCAAGCCAGTTGGCCCGCTCGAAACTGACGCAGAATCTCGACACACCCGTCTTCAAGAAGATCAAGGACGAGCTCGAAACCAGCCTCTCCTCCGTAGTAGGGATCGGGAACTTCTTGATGAGGGTGCTCAGTGCAAAAGTCACAAAACAGCCGGATTTTTGCCAAATCCTCAGGCCCGTCTGCAAGCCGCTCAAGGTCTGCCAAATTCTCCCGATCCATTGCCAGAATCAGATCGAACTCCTCAAAATCACGGGCTCGAACCTGCCGGGCTCGACCCCGCATCTCAATCCCACGAGCCGTTGCCGCTTTCGTCATTCGCGCATCGGGCGGATTTCCCGTATGCATCCCAATCGTTCCTGCGGAATCCAGCACCATTTCGGTTGTTGCGCCCTCAGCCTCGAGCAGGTGGCGCATGACGTTTTCACCGGATGGCGAACGGCAAATATTTCCCATGCAGACAAATAGCAGCTTCATCGCCGAACCAATTGGATCGGTCGCACCTCGTCTGCAAGCTGGAATCTGGCGAGAGCCCGATGCATTTGCAAACAATGCGCATGACTGAGACGGCCGGAAAGAATCTTTCGAGAATCATCGTAGCACCCCATCTCCAGAATCCGGATATTCACATGTCGCACTCCCCAGCGGTTCATTGACGATTTTGAAGGGTGATAGATATCGATCGTGTCCGTTCCTACCAGGGCGCTGCCGTAGTCTTCAATCACGTAGACAGTGTCGTCCCCCACAATTCGAAACTTGGTTCCCAAGGGAAATCGAGACCAATCCGCAGCTGCCGAAGTGTGACTGCGTGTGGATTTCAACCGCGTTCCAATCGCAGTCGATCTCCCATACTGAAGGTGATCAGCCTCCGAGTGCGTGTAGGCGGTGGTTCGAACCGTTCGGCTCCCGTTTCCGGAAACCGGCGTCAGGTTGTCTGGAGGTGAGATGAGAGTGGAACGGAGCCGGGAAAGACTCGCCCGCATCGTGTCGAGATTAGGCGACGCACTTGAGTGCGAAGGTTGGGAGACGGCGGCCAGGGAAGTCGATCCTATGCGAGAACGCGATTTGGGGGAATAAGAAGGCTGTAACTGGCGGGGCTGAGGTTGGATCACGGTTGGCCGCACGCGATACCGGTTGTCCTGAGACAATTTTCGATTGGAAGAGAGTGGAATGACTCCCCGAACAAAGCTGACAACCTTTTGCGGCGCCACGCTTAGTCCAGTTGTTGAAGAGGAGGATTTGTCGCGGCGAAAGAAACCCGCGTCGCTGTTCTGAACCGAGAACAGAATGGTCCCGCAGATGAGACCGGAAGTAAGATTCGATTTCATGACTATTCCCTCCATAATAGCCATAAATTCTATTGAATGTAAAGAGGAATAGAATGTAAAGCATAGTTAATCAATCGCCGGGGTTCCACGGCTCCTTTGCCTTGACGAAGTCGGTCACCTGCTGGCAAAGGGTGTATTTCTCGAATGGTGAATCGCTCAGAGCTCCGTGTCGTAGCCTTGGTTACGGCCTACAATGAAGAATCGACGATTGGGCAAATCGTTGATGTTCTGAAGCAGTGTCCTTCGATCGATCGCATTCAGGTAGTGGACGATGGCTCAACTGACAAGACACGAGAAGAGGCCCTGGCACGAGACGTCAAAGTGATCTCGCTCAAGGAACGTGTTCCCGTTGGCCAAGCCATCATGCATCACCTCACGGAGATTGATCAGGAATGCATCCTTTTGTGGTGTGATGCGGATCTAACCGGATTGAAGCCCGAATACATGGAGACGCTGATTCGGCGATTTCGAGAAGAAGCGGTAACTCAATCGCTCAGTTCCCGGGGAGTGCCTTTGGATTGGCCCCGCTGTATTCGTGGATGGCCGGTCCGCCAGCTCTGGACTGCGGCATTTGGACCAATTACCGGGGAACGGGCAATCCTGCGATCAGATTTCATGAAAGCGATCGAGCTCTGCCAAAGCCTGGAATGGGCAGAGATGATGCGCGGATATGGGATCGTACTTTTCCTGAACTGGTATGGAAAGGCCTTTGGAAATGGCCATGTGATTTCCTATTTCGATCAACTGCGACAGCGACAGAAATACGAGAAGTGGGGGCGACGATCAGTCCGCGAAATGGTGATGCAGTGGATCCAATTTGGCTTGGTTTGGATCAAGATTCGAACCCATGCACGGCGAATTCGAGCTTCACACCTCCAAATTTCCAGCTACGCTAAAGTCCCGGACCAATCTCAAGCAGTCAGCTGCGCAACTAAAACCGGCTGTCGAGATCGCTAGCTTGCGCTCTGCAGAAAATCCTCGCTCCCAACGCGATCAGGTCTGCTTTTGACCCATTTCTCGCGATGATTGATGACCCAGTCGATCAACGCGGCATCGAAGCCGATGTCTCTTCCGGCATGTTCACTGCGAAGCCACTTGTGCTTCAGCACTTCCTCTCTTTCAGCCAAAAACTCTCGGTAGAAGAGAGGTTTGTCTGAAGTTTTGTATTCCTTCAATCCGGGATTCAATGTTCTAAGCGGGGTTGGGCGGACTATTTCTCAACTAGGAGAAGATGCCAAGCGAAAGATAAGGAAAAACCTTATGCTTTGTAATCAGTTAAGCTTCAGGGGAGATAAGCTAGGATTACTAAAGCCTAAAGCTAGTCGAAAGGAAAAGGATAAAGATCATCATGATCGGCACGCTCTTCGTCCGTCATCCGACTTCGCTCGACTCGAGTCGTGAAAGCTCCCACGATTTTTCCATCCGCGAAGTACTGCCAATCGACGACCTGGTTTGCCGTAAATCGAACCTCCTCCAGCGCCATCACCTTCTGAAGCTTCATGGGAGCTTCGTTCACGATTCCACTAAATCCCTGCTCTTCTTGCTTGATGCCGTTGACCCAGAGATCCTCGGCTGAGTCCCCTTCGGTAATCCTCACTTTGGCCAAAAATGCCGTTCCCTCCGTTTCTTCATCCTGAGAAGTCGTGACGAAGTCCCCAAACGTGTCCCGCGCATGATCCATCGCCGCGTTCAACTCTTCATCATCTGATGAAATGGGATCCACTTCGACAAGAGGTGCTTCCTCGCGAGAACAACTCGCGGCCAGGAAACAACAGCACAGAAGGGCGATGGGCCTCAAACACATCCCTGATGCTCGCCGATGGAATTCAGAAGCTCAAGGCTGAAATTCAGTCGGCTTTTCCTCCACCGGCTGCACCAATCGCTCGGCTGGGTTGGCAGTCTCCGGTGGATGAAAATCCGCGTCGTCGACTTTGCCAGCATCCTCAAACAAGGGAACCCCGGGCCCTTCAAGAACTGGATCCGGCTGAACATCCTTCTCGACCGGCTGTGGGTCGCTCAGTTGCTTGAGTTGGTGAATCCGTAGCCGAAAGACATACAGGTAACTGATGAAACACTCGACGAGATCCAGTGTCATCTCGGCAATCTGCTGATTGCTCTCGCGCTCCATATCAAAATGCGCGCCCAGACCATGCCCTTCCTTCAGTGAGGCCGCCAACTCCACCAGCGGTTGGTCGGTATTGACTGCCTTGATTAACTTTTCGACGAGCTGGGCCAGATTGCCATTTTGCTCGGTGAATGAGAGCTCGGTTCTCGCAATATTCTCGAGCACCTTGCCACAAAGCGCCACCGAAGCGTCCCAGCTTCCGGAGTTGTAGGCTCCCACGGAAGCATTGTAGGCTCGCATGACTTTGTGATTCTCGTCCAAAATCCTCCGATCGCCATTGAAGCAACTTTGGCGCTCGAAACTTACTTTTTGGAAGGGGGAAGGCGAGGGATTGGGCAATACTTGCTTATCCATATCACCGCCCATGATTGAGAATCTGTTAGGATTAGCAAGCAATAAGTCCGAATTTTTTGGACTCCTTAATGAAGTTCCGGGTAAACCGCTTCCAGATCCAGATCATCATCCATTTCCTCCTGCAGTTCCAACAGCTTGGAAAAGAGAAGCTTAACTAATGGTAATTTCTCGGGATTCTTTGCCAAGTCCTTCGTTTCGTGAGGATCTTCGGCAAGATTGTAGAGCAACGCCACGGGCTCTTTCGGGTAAAGAATCAGTTTGTAATCGCTGTGAATCACCGCCCGTTGAACATCCAGATAGGCTCCATAAATGGATTCGTATCCTTGTTGGTCCCCATTCAGCAGCGGCATCAGGCTTTCGAACTCGACGTAGTCGGGCTTCTCGGCTCCCGCCAAGTCAATCGTCGTCGCCATGATATCCTGAAGGTAGACGCTTTCGCTGTTCTTCGCTCCCTTCGCCACTCCGGGCCCATTCACCATCAAGGGCACGCGAAGGCTGTGATCAAACATGTTTTGCTTCCCCATCAAGCCATGCTGTCCCACCGCCAAACCATGATCCGCACTAAAAAAGATGTAGGTGTCGTTGGCTTTCCCTGATGCTTCGAGCTCGTCGAGGATCCTGCCAATCTGGTGATCCATGTGGGTAATGATCGCATAGTATTCCTGGCGATTGACCTTTACCGCATTCTCGGTGCGTGGAAACGGAGCCAGTTTCTCATCGCGAAGTCCCCGACCGGATTTCATCACTTCACAAAAGGGATACTCGGGCACGAAATTCACCGGCATGGCGATTTTCTCGACCGGATAACGATCCACATAGGACTTGGGACTCTGTCGGGGATCATGCGGCGCGTTAAAAGCGAGATACATGAAGAATGGCGTATTCAGGCCTCCAGCGACCTTCAGATAATCAACCGCATCGTCGCCCAGCACTTCACTCCAGTGTTTGCCGCCTTTCCAAAAACCCTCAAACTTGGGGTCGTAGGGACTCCAGGGATCTGGTTGCCCGTCAATCGGCCGATTGTAGCCTTCCTTCGTCTGATTAGGCATGCCCGGGCGAATATTGCGGCTGATCGAAAAGATTCGGTGGGTATCTGCCTTCACATGCCATTTCCCGGAAAAATAGGTGTCGTAGCCCGCTTCTCCCAATATCTGGCTCCACATCTCGCCTTCATCCTGCATCGTCTTCAGGTCTGCTTTGTTGGCTCGCCAAATGAACTTTCCGGTGTTCAACATGGTTCGACTGGCAACGCAAACAGCTCCCGACCAGCTTCCCATGTTGTAGGCATGGGTAAAGGTCGTTCCCCCCTTGACCAGCCTGTCGAGATTTGGCGTCTCAACCTCTTCGTTCCCAAGGGCGTTGATGGTGTCGAAGCACTGATCATCCGCAAAAATGAACAAAAGATTGGGCTTTTCTGCAGCCGAGGAAGAGGCGGCAAAGAGCAGGCCCAGGAGAATGACAAAGAAGGGTTTCATGATGAGCACCGAAGAGTAGTTTCAAAGGGGATGCAACCGTGATCCACGATTCAGGAACCCCGCATCGCATTCCCTGCCATTCAAGATTCCTCGCAACTTGCTACCTTCTTTGGGTTTCCATTCGACGCCCACCCATGAACCACCTAGGATTACCCCCTTCATGAGTCGCCCCAAGGCCCTGATCATCCGCGCCGCGATCGCCCTCCTCATCCTGATTGGAGGTGCGAGCTACTACGCCTATTTGATCAACACCGGACCTGAGCCGGAGCAACGACCTGCGATTCGCTCCTTTCCGGTTGTCGAAGTCATGGAATTGGAGCGGTCTGATTTCCAGGTCAGAATTCCTTCCCAGGGCATCGTCCAGCCTCGGACCAATTCCGACCTGACTGCAGAAGTTTCCGGGAAGGTTTCCCAAATCTCCGACCGGTTCCTTAATGGCGCGTTTTTCGCGAAAGGTGACGTGCTGGTGGAACTGGACGCTCGAAACTACGAAACCGCGTTGGCCAGAGCTGAAGCTGACCTTACCCGAGCCAAGACCGAGTTGGCACTGGCCAAAGCGGCAACAGAGCGCGCTCGCGAGGATTGGAAGCGACTTGGGTTAAGCGGATCTCCCACCAATTTGAATCTGAAAATTCCCCAATTGAATGAGGCTGAAGCCAACGTGAAAGCCGCCGTGGCCGATGTCGCCGAGGCCAAACTCAACGTCGCCCGCTGCAAAATCGCAGCTCCCTACGCCGGAAGAGTTCTCTCCAAAATGGCGGATGTCGGCCAATTTGTGAATCCGGGGACGATGTTGGGCCAGATCTATTCCACGGAATTGTTCGAAGTTCGTCTCCCTCTTCGCAATGACCAGCTTGCCTTTCTCAATTTCAATCGCGCTGATGGACGGAAGCCGGCAGTGGCATTGTCGGGGGAAGCCGGTGGCGACGCGCAATGGCCCGCTTGGATCGAGCGAACAGAAGCCGCAGTGGACGCCCGTAGTCGACAGCTCTTTGTCATTGCCGGAATTGACCTGTCCCTCGCCAACTCGCCTCCCCTGCCGAGTGGGACATTCGTTGACGCCGAGATCGAAGGCAAAATGCTGACCGATGTCTTTGTCATTCCCCGCTCCGCGACTCGATCAGGAACCAGTGTCATGCGGATCACCCCTTCCCAGAATGTTGATTTTCAAGAATTGGACGTGGTCTATGGCGGCGATGCCAATGTGCTAGTCGCTCGCATGGATGGAAATCTGAAAAAAGGAGATCTCATTTCTTTGACTCCACTTCCCTTTGTCAGCAATGGAGATCAAGTCACGATCAAAGGGGCTCAGAGCAACTCTCCGGAGCAGCGCCGCCCGCCACTTGCCAAAGGGCCTAACGGCGGCGGCAAAGGGGGGAAGAAATCGCAAAAGTCGAAGTCCTAATCGGCGTAAATCTATCTGTCAGACTCAGTCTTCGTAAAGCGCGTCCAGCGGGATCGAAAAATCGATTGAAGCGAGTTCGATCATCTCACCAGCCCCTAGAATGATCGGCTTCCAGTCCGCAGCACGGCGATAAAGCCACGCTTTTGGCTTTTCGAAGTCTTGATCGACCACCAAGTAGTCTTCGAGCGCATCGACCTGCTGATAGGCCAACAACTTCTCTACGTGATCGGTTTTGTAGTCGCTCATTACCTCCACAATTACCTTTGGAGAGCGTTTAAAGAGCCGGTCATTATCCTCGGTATCACACCATACCATTGCATCCGGATAATAGAATAAATCGGCGTGATTCAGCTCGATGCGGAGCTTCAAATTGCTAGGAGTCACCTTACAGGGTTTCCCTTTGAGGTAGTTTCCCATCTCTCGGACAATCGCACCGACCAGCAATTCGTGATCGGCACTGGCTCCAGCCACAGCAAATACCTGACCATTGGCGTACTCGTGTCGAACATCTGACTCGGCTTCGCAGAATAGATACTCATCCACAGAAACAAAGGGCTGGGGAGCAAGGGCAGCGGTCATCTAACTCACCAAAATTATATCGAAGTATCCACGAATGAAAGACGGAATCCGTTGTCTTCGCTGATTCGGAGATCCGATTCTGGACGAGAGCCATTTTCTCCCCAAGTTTTCGTTCCACCGTCCATGGACTGGCAACACCCCTATCTTCTGCTCATTATCCCGATCGCGCTCGCGTTTCTGACTTTCGTTGATTCGCGATCCAGCCACCCGATGTCGCCCCTTCGCCATCGGCTCCTGCTGATTTCACGATCGATCCTCGTCATTCTTGTAACCCTGTCTCTGGCTAATCCGGCGTGGGTGGTGAAAAGCCGGGAACAAGCAGTCGTCTTTGTGCTCGACCATTCGCAAAGCCTCGGGGAAAAGGGTCTCAGTTCGTTATACGACCAATTCAACCGGTTGCGCCAGAAGATCGGAGGAAGCGTTCAGGTCGGTGTCGTCTCCGCCGGGCGTGATGGTGAGGTATTGACCTATCCGGGAAAACCATTCCCCAACGTTGGAATTGGCCAAACCGTGATGGAGCGCGATGGCGCCGCAACGAACCTTTCCAAAGCGGTGACCCTCGCTTCGGCGATTTTCCCAGCTGGAACGTCACGCCACATCGTCGTATTGAGCGACGGCCAGGAAACGACCGGCAATCTGAAATCGCAGGCCAAAGCGTCGGCCGTCACCGGCATCAAGATTCATGCACTCCCGATTGGCGGCGAACAACGCCCCGACGTCAGGGTGACCCAGTTGGTCAGTTCGCAGAGCCGAATCAACGAGGGAGCAACCATCGACCTCACCGCCACGATTGAAGCTTCGATCGCCGGCTCGGGCCGGGTGCGACTCTTCGAAAATGGTTTGGAAGTCGATAGTGAGGAGATCACAGTTGATCCCGGTCAATCCCAAAGCCTGCGCTTTCGGCGTTCGCCAGACAAACGCAACATCTACAATTACCGAGCCGTGATCGAAGGCTTCGACCGCGAGGACGCCATCCCGGACAACAACGAAGCGCTCTCCATTGTCGATGTTCGTGGGAAGCCGCTCTTGCTCTACATTGAGGGCGAACCGGGAGAAGCAAAGTATCTCGTGCGCGCCATGGCCAAGGAAGGCATTCGGTTGGATGTGCGCGGCGCAAATGGCATTCCCAACAACCTGCGCGAGCTGGCGGGCTATGACGCGATCATCTTCTCGGACATCGCCGCTCATGAAATTGGCGAAACCCGGATGATTGCGATCCGTGACTACGTCGACAAGCTCGGAGGAGGATTCGTGATGGTCGGAGGCCCGAACTCGTTTGGTGTCGGCGGCTACTATCGCACCCCGATCGA
>JBCDHN010000018.1:0-11169 GCA_038749915.1 Verrucomicrobiota bacterium
CCCTCTTTCTCTACCTGGCTCTGCCTTCCCCTCACACTCCCTGGTTGCCGACCGAAGAGTATCTCGGCAAAAGTGGTGCGGGAATGTATGGCGATTTCGTCATGCAGGTTGACGACGTGGTCGGCAAAGTCTCGGACAGCCTTGAAGCTGCCGGAATGACGAATGACACGCTCGTCCTCTTCTCCAGCGACAACGGCCCGGTCTGGTATGACAAAGACACCGAGCGCTTCAACCATCGCACCACCGGGCCGCTGCGCGGCGTCAAAGGCAGCGTTTGGGAAGGCGGTCACCGCATGCCATTTATTGTCCGCTGGCCCGCTCAGGTCGGAAACGGAACGATGAATGACAGAACGGTCGCGTTTGCCGATGTCTTCGCCACGTTTGCCCAGCTTGCTGGTCAGAAGAGTTTACCAGAGGGAATGGCCCGTGACAGCGTCAGTTTCGCCGACAGCCTGTTTACCGACTCATCATCGTTGGACCCGCGCCCTCCAGTCCTCCATGGAGAACGTTCCATCCGCGCTGGCGATTGGAAGCTGATCGCGACCAAGGGCGGGCGAGGCTTCGGTGCTCCCAAAAAGCAATACGGCATCGAACTCTACAATCTGAAGGACGACCTCTCCGAAGAGAACAACCTCGCCGATCAGATGCCGGAAAAAGTGGATGCGATGAGGGGATTGATTCAGAAAACCTTGGCCGACTGAAGTCATTCGTTACCAGAGGTTTAGAGAATATCAGACATCCCTGCCAGAACAACTCGGCAAAAAGGGGTTGAAACTCTACCGAACGGTAGGTTATTAACATATGCCCAGACCTGATGTCAGCCATGAACGCATTCCGCAGATCCTCGATGCCGCCGCTGAGCTGTTCAGCCGACGCGGGATTGATGGAGCCGGAATGAATGAGCTATCGGAAGCCACCGGTTTGAGCAAAGCCGCGATCTATCACTATTTTCCGGGCAAGGACAGCATCGTACACCGCTTGGTGGAGCGGCTCTTCAACACCGATCAACCCCATCTTGAGGCGCTGGCGCGAGACGAGGATCGAAGTGCAACGGACCGCCTCCGCGAGTATGTGGATCAACTGGCGGATTCTCTCGGTCAGACTTCAGGTCTCCAGCCAGTTTTTCTTGAAAGCTACTCGCGAGCATCCCGCGATCCTGTTATCGCAAAGTCCATCGCCACCTTTTTCAAAGGTTACCATCAACTCTGTGAGAAGATCATCCGTCAGGGGATTGCCTCTGGCGAGTTTGATGCCTCGCTGAAGCCGAAGTTGGTAACCTCTGCGCTTGTGACTCAGGTTGAGGGTTGCGTCGTCATCGCCAACCTGACCGGACAGCGAGTGGAAACCCTGCTGCGGCAAAATCTGCGGTTTGTGATCGAGCGGCTTTAGTCACCCGTTAGCACCGTCACTTTTTTATTTAAGTAATAATCTACCGAACAGTCAGTATATCTATACAATGAAACAGAATTGTCCTCTACATGAACAAAAGGAGATCAACGCATGAAATCAAAACGCATCCTCATCCTCAACGGCCACCCGGGCACGCAATCCCTCTCCCGCTCGCTTGCCGAATCTTATCGTGATTCTGCCGAGCAAGCCGGGCATGAAGTGAGACTCACTCATCTCAGCGACATGGAGTTCGACAGCGACTTTGGCGGTGGTGGCTACAAATCCACCAAACCGTTGGAGCTAGATTTGGAGAAACTGTTGAAGGACTTGAAGTGGAGTGAGCATCTTGTCATGACGACCCCGATCTGGTGGGGAGGCTTTCCCGGCAAGCTCAAGGGACTCTTCGATCGCATCCTCTTGCCCGGCGAAGCCTTTGATACCCGCAATCAAAAAATGGGATTTCCTACCCCATTGCTCGCCGGCCGCACTGCGCGAGTTCTCGTCACTTCCGACACCCCCGGTTGGCTGATGTCCCTGTTCTACTGCAACGCGCTCTTCGTGCAGTTGCGAAAGCAAATCTTCGGCTTTATTGGAATCAAGCCGGTGAAGATCAAGCACCTGAAAGGGGCAACCCGAGCCAGTTCCAAGACCGTGGAATCCTGGCTTCAGGAAGCAAGGGCATTGGGCACTAATGCGGCCTAACCGCATCAACTCACTTCAGAATCAGACCGGTCTACCAACACCAACCATCAAAAAACCGATGAAACCAAAAGAATCGAGAATCGAGCCCAACCATGTGGGACCAGATGAATGGCTCAAGTCGCAAGATCCTCCGAGAGGAGCCTTCGAGGGCTATCAAGCAGGCGTTGATTGCGTCATTATTCGCTACAGCACGGACGAGGTTGGGGAAGGCCCGAATCTCCATGTCCACCCCTACGATGAAGTCTTTCATATTCTGGAAGGCCGGGCAGAATTCACCGTTGGAAATAGAAAGCTCACTGCGGAAGCGGGCTCCCTTGTGATTGGCCCGGCGAACGTCCCGCACTGTTACAAGAATCTAGGCCCCGGTCGTCTTGATTCGGTGGACGTGCATCTCAACAAAGAGTGGATCCAGTATGACCTGCCCCGAGAAGGTGAAGCGCTCAGCTCTGCCGAGTTGTCTTAGCACTGGGGTCATTCGAGAGGGACATCACTCGTTCATTCGCTCGCTGCCAATTCGCTTCTCGCAATAAAGGAAACCGGAAACTCACCGATTCCCTTCAGCGGGATGGTCCGCGCCGGTTCGAGCGGGTAACTGTCTCCCAGCCATTTCGCAGTGGCATCTGAAATCTGGATGCGTGACGCTTCACCGCTTGATTCAAGACGAGAGGCAGTGTTGACGGCATCGCCCCAGAGATCGTAGGAGAATTTTCGCTTCCCAATGACGCCGGCCACGAGCTCGCCGGTGTGAACTCCGACGCGAAGAGAAAGGGGAACGTCGTCGCTGGTGGAACCCTCCTCTTCAATCGCCCGGATCATTTCGAGGGCAGCGGCCACCACGGCTTTTGCCCCATCTTCGGCGCTCCCCTCAATCCCCCCACACAACATGTAGGCATCCCCAACCGTCTTGATCTTTTCGAGTCCGTGCTCGGCACTGATGTCATCAAACCGCGAGAAAATCCGGTTGAGCCGGGCAACGAGTTGTTCTGCCGGAGTCCGGGCCGCCCACGGGGTGAAGCCAACAATGTCGGCAAAAAGCACGGTCACGTCAGGATGCCGGTCTGCGATGACGGCTTCGTTGTTTTTCAACCGCTCGGCGATGGCGGGCGGCAGAATGTTGAGGAGCAGCTTTTCAGATCTCGCCTGCTCAGCTTCGATTCGCCTTTCATGGCGACGACTCACCGCCCGCGCCGCCAGAGAGGAAGGAATCGCGAGGAGAAACCCGATGACGAAGGACCCGACAACCATCCCTTGACGCAACGCCTCCAGCTCGGAACGGACACGCGCCGTATTTTCGTGAGTGGTGACGGTCCATTCGGTATTGGGGACGTCCTGCATGTAGATGATTTCACTTCCTCCATCCGGATAGAACAATGAGCCGGCTCCAAAAACGCCGTGCGCCACAGCCTCTTCCCACGGGATCGAGGATCCGTCGGCGAGTGCATCCATTTTCACAAAACCAGCCTTCTTCGTCGAAATGGACATGCCCAGAGCCATCGTCATGGGGTGACAAATGAACTCGGTCTCTACACGATCAATCACGCAGGAGTATCCGCGATCCGCATCGGCTCCGGTGAGCAAGGCCTGCAATTCCCGGGTGATTTCGGCGGATGAAATTCCCTCTTCGAGTCGCAACGCAGCAAAGTTCGCCAAGGCCTTTGCCTGCCTCGCATTCAGGTCCGCCTGAATCAGAAGATAGCGTTCCTCCATTTTGTGAATGAGAACGGGAACAATGGCGAGACCAACCAGGGCGATACTTCCGAATACGGCGAGAAAGGTGAGAATTGAAAGCCTCGCAGGCTTGCGAACAGGTGGGGTGGTCATGACAGCGCGAAGGCTTTGACGACGGGCCGGGTCATTCCTTAAGCACGGTCATCTTCACAAGACGATGCTCCTGCTTGCTGGCTCACGTTTGCCATCGCGCAATACTCCATCGACTTCAGCGAGATTTCAGTTGCACTTTGTGGGCTTGTTTGGACTCTTCCTCACCCCACATCTCCATTCAAAACCCCTATGTTGACCCGCCTTTCTTGTTCTGTGATCGTTGCCGTGGCAGCGCTCCACCCCTTTTCTTCCGTCATTGCCGAATCGATCCATCCAAACATCGTCGTCATCTTTGCTGACGACCTTGGGTATGGCGACCTGAGCTGCTATGGCGCGACGAAGGTCAAGACGCCGAACCTGGATCAACTGGCTGCGGAGGGCCGGCGGTTCACGGATGCGCACTCGGCTTCGGCCGTCTGCACCCCGTCACGATACGCGTTGCTCACCGGCGACTACCCCCATCGCAAAGGATTGAGCAACCCCGTCTTCCTCAAAACCGGGCTGGTCATCGATACCAATCGTCAAACCATCGCCACCGTTTTAAAGGATGCAGGCTACGCAACCGCCTGCATCGGCAAGTGGCACCTTGGATTTGGCGACAAGGCACCAGACTGGAATGGAGAGCTCAAGCCGGGACCTTTGGAGCTGGGCTTTGACTACTACTTTGGCGTGCCGGTCGTCAACAGTCATCCGCCTTTTGTTTACGTGGAGAATTATCGCGTCGTTGGTCACGTTCCCGAAGATCCGTTTGTTTTTGGCAAGAAGGCAAAGACGAGAGAGTTTTTCGAAAAGATGGGGATGAGTCAGATTGGCGGAGCCGACGCGGCGCATGAGCTCTACGATGACGAACTGGTGGGAACCGAGTTGGTGAAGAAGTCAACGAAGTGGATTGAAGAGCAGGAAGAGAATCCGTTTTTTCTCTACCTGGCCACGACCAATATTCATCACCCGTTTACGCCTCACCCGCGCTTTCAGGGCACCAGCGAATGCGGCCCCTACGGCGACTACATTCACGAACTCGACTGGATGGTTGGAGAGGTCGTGGCCAAGCTGGAGGAACAAGGCATCGCAGACAACACCTTGGTTATCTTCACGAGTGATAACGGTGGCATGTTCAACGTGGGTGGCCAAAATGCCTGGGATGCAGGGCATCGGCTCAATGGTGAGCTGCTCGGTTTCAAGTTCGGCGCGTGGGAAGGTGGGCACCGCGTCCCATTCATCGCCAAATGGCCTGGCAAGATCGAGGCTGGCACCGAATCCGATCAGTTGATCTCCAACATCGACATGATCGCGACGTTTGCCGCAATGACCGGCGCGGAATTGGAAGATGGACAGGGCCGGGACAGTGTAGACATCATGCCCGCCCTGACCGGAAATCCGGAGCGACCGCTTCGCGATCACCTCGTGTTGGGAACGAGAAAGCCGACTCATCTCTCCATCCGCAAAGGAAAGTGGATCTACATTGGGGCGCAGGGAAGCGGGGGTTTTACCGCCGCCAAGCGAGGTGCCCACGCGTTTGGAGGCCCCGCCGCGATTTCCTATGCCGGGTATGAAAACAGCGACATCGAAGACGGCAAGATCAAGGCCGACGCCCCACCCGCGCAGCTCTACGATCTGGAAACGGATCTGCAACAGACCAGGAATCTCTATCGCGAGCATCCCGAAGTGGTGAAGGAACTGAGTGCCCTGCTCGAAAGTTATCGATCCAAAGGGCCTGCACCGGCAGGAAAGAAGAAACCCAAGAAGTAGCACTCAACAATCACCGTTCCAAATTCATGCCCCCCCTGGCTCTCAACTTTTTGACCCTGACCATCTTTCTCGGGGCCACTCTTTCTTCAGCCCAAGACTCCGGAGGATCAGACAAGCCTAACGTCCTTTTTGTCCTCTCGGACGACCTCAGCTATGCCCTGAGCGGGCTGGGACATGCGGAGTGCCAAACGCCGAACCTCGACGAGTTCGCCAAGTCGGCTATTTCTTTCAGCAAAGCTTATACCCAGTTCCCCCTCTGCGGCCCCTCACGAGCGGCCATCATGACGGGGCAGTATGCCTCCAAAAACGGAGTTGGCGGAAACGGCAGCAAAGTGGCCCAGGACCGTGTCACCCTGCCCCTCCATTTTCAGAATCACGGTTACTGGTCCGCCCGGGTCAGCAAGATCTATCACATGGGCATTCCGGTGGACATTCTTGAGGGAACAAACGGTGGCGATCACGAGCCGTCCTGGAACGAGCGCTACAACACACCGGCGATGGAATCGATGATGCCCGGGAAAATTGTCGACTATCTCAATCCTGATGATCCCAAGTTGTTCCCCGAAGAACGCAAGGTGTGGAAGAAAGCCTACGCCGAAGGCAAACCCTACAAGATGATCACGCAGGCGCGCAGCCAATTCACCGTGACCGAAGTCGCCAACAAAGACACCGGACTCATGGCCGACACGATGGCGGCGGATAAGGCCATCGAGTTGTTGGAACAGCGGACCGAAGATGAGAATCCCTTCTTCCTCGCGGTCGGTTTCGTGCGGCCGCACTTTCCGTTCATCGCGACCGAGAGCACGATGGCCCCCTACAACGCGGACGAGATTGAATACCCGTCCTTTCCCGAGAATGACTTCGATGACATTCCGCCCCAAGCCATCAACGCAAAGATGGAGTTTTCCGAGGAGGCAATTCGCGAGCTGCGCCGCGGCTACTATGGCTCCATCACCTTCATGGACCAGCAGTTCGGTCGCCTCATCGACGAGTTGGAACGCCTCGAGCTGCGTGACAACACCATTGTCGTGTTTGTCTCGGATCACGGCTACATGATCGGGGAGCACTCGATGCATAAGAAGTCCAAGCTGTGGGAGGAAGCGATTCACGTTCCGCTCATGATTTCCGTGCCCGGCAAGAAGGGAGGTGCCATCTGCCACGAATTTGTTGAGCTGATTGACCTCTACCCTACCCTTGCCGAACTCGCCGGTCTGCCCGCCGACCCCGGTTGCCAGGGTCTCAGCCTGACCAGTTTGTTGGACGATCCCACATCCAAGCGCCCGGAGAAACCGGATGCCCTGATTCAGGTCAGCAACGGCTACGGTCTTCGCACTGGCAAGTGGGCCTACATGTACTACCCGCCGAAGAAGAAAGCCCCGGAAGCTTTCATGTTATACGACATGGAAAAAGATCCGAAACAGTTTACCAACCTGGCTGTGAATCCTGAATACGCCGGGCAGATGAAAGAGCTGGATGCCCGACTGAAAGTGCGAATTGAGAAGGCTTCCCGGTAGGTTCTAGCCCTTCCAGCGCTGATTCATGCAAATCGCTTTCGCATCGAGAAGAAGCGCAAAGGCCAGCTGAAATCCCGAGGGGATTCGGACCCTGCCGTCATTGTGTTCATACTTATCCATGAAGAGGCTCCGCTTCTCCATCGGCAAATCGTAGAGATCAACCAGACGCATGTTCCACTCCTGGAAATAGGTTTCAGAGGTGTTCTCATATTGCACCAACTCCACCGAGTGGTGCCGTGGGTCCCGACAAATTCGCTGAAACAGGGCATTCACCGGCTGAACTTCTCCTTCGAGAACTTGAAGAAACTGGGAACCAGACAAGATCAGCAATCCCGTTATTCCATCCCGCTGATTATTCCTCGCTGATACCTCAGCCAAATCAAGTATGTCCTCATTGGTCGGAAACTCCTCTGCGGATATGCTCCGATAGATGATTCGACAGGATGGTTTCATGAACGTTGACCATAGATAGTTCCGTCGGAACTGCAACCTAGACAACAGCTCTTTGTTACCCCAAAAAGAGTGACCGATTCTTACACAGGGGTACTTCCTAACAGGCAAATCCACTCCGGGCAGGCTCCGGAAGTTGATTCAAGAGACCTTCCAAACCTCTGTCAAAATGAAGTATCAAGAAAACAAATCCTCTGCGAAAAAGACCACCGAAAAGCGGAGATTTTTCAGAAGACTCTTTACGAGGAAAAATCGCTCGGGAGACAAGCGCAAACTAATGTTCGAACCCTTGGAATCCCGGATACTCTACTCCGCAACACCTGCGCAAATTGGAAGTGATCCGGTAGAACCTTCCCCAACGGATGATGTTCAGCATCTCGCGAGTCAGGTCGACTCCACTACTTCGAACTCGGGCACCCTGGATCATTCGTTTGCTCCGACCGATGAAAAGCCAAACGAGAATTCAGAGGAACAAACCGAGGCAGTGACGCCGCCGACTACGGTTCCTTCAGCGGTGTCTTCACCGGATGATTTTGCTCCGCTGATTGAAGAAGCAATCGTCCGCTGGCGAGAAAGTTCTCTGGACGAGGAGCAGGCGGACGCACTCCTGGACACCCTTTTGAAGGCGGAATTTGAAGTCGCAGATCTGCCCGGGACGTATCTGGGGGCGGCTGAAGGATCGAAAATCACCATCGATGTCGATGCAGGAGGACGCGGTTGGTTTATCGATTTGACACCAGGCGAAGACGAAGAGTTTACGCTGGCTTCCGGGGTCAACCCGGGATGGGTGGCGACGGCCGGTTCAGAGCCAGCGGATCGAATCGATTTGTTGTCCGTGATTATTCACGAACAGGGCCACATTCTGGGATTGGAGGATACGCGCGAGGAAGGTTTGGAACAGAGCATCATGTTTGAGTCTTTTGAGGTCGGGGAACGTCGCTTCATTTCGGCAGGACTCGCAGATGATGCCGCGCCGCTTAGTCTTGAGGGAAGGCATTATGCCGACCTTGTCGCAGATTCCTACACCGTAGGAGAAAGCGATAATCTCGTCGCAAGTGATGCAGATGGTTCAACTCCGGATAATGCTGCGGGGGATGGAAGCTTCGACGGTCTCCTGGCGAACGAATCGCATGGTCTGCCGATCGCTGCCGTCCAAGGGACTCCTCTATCCGGTGGTTCGGCATCGGCGACTACCAACAACGGTGGACAGGTAACCGTGCTGGAAGATGGCACCTTCACCTATGCTCAAAACGGTGCGTTTGAAAGCCTTGGCGAGGGAGTCCAGGGAACAGACAGCTTTGGATATACCGTTATCGAGAGAGCGCAAGGGACCATCGCGTTGTTCGATTTCAGCAACGACACGACTAGCCCCAACACCGTTGCTGACGGCTTCACGGTTTCAGATCTCACCACTGTCGGTCTTAGTTTGGCTGCTGCGGACGACTTACTAACCGTTGGAGGTTCCGCACAAAGCGATCTGACCGCCGCGATTGCCGAGAATGACTATTTTGAGTTCACCGTAACGCCACCAGCTGGAGATACCTTGAGCCTGAGCGAACTTTCCTTTGATACCGAAAAGGGAACTGGTGGCGGAAACGCCCGCTTTTACGCGATCTACTCCTGGACAGGCGACCTGACGGACGGGGACATCGCAAACGCGGTTCAACTCAAGAATAGCACCAAAGTCACGAAGGCCGTCAGCCCCACCGTCGATGTGTCTCAATATGCGGACATCTCCACATCCGTAACCTTCCGAATTTATCAACACACGACTCGCGATACACGCGTTCAAATCTACGACAATATCAGGCTGACAGGAGAAGTTGGCATCGCAGACACTAACTCGGCAATAATTACAGTGGAGGGCAAAAACGATGCTCCGAAAGATGGCGCCGATGTTGACGCAACGAATAATGAAGTCGCGGAAGGAGCAGCAAAAGGGACGAATGTAGGAGTGACGGCTCAGTTCACGGACGTGGATTCATCCTCACTAACGTACACCCTCACTGATGACGCGAATGGCGCATTTCAAATTGATCGTGACTCCGGCGTGGTAACAGTGGCTGACGGCAGCCAGTTGGACTTTGAGACCGCAACCAGCCACACCATTACCGTCCAGGCTGACGACGGTACTGAGACTGCGACCAAAGACTTCACCATCGCTGTAAAAGACGTCGCTTCGGAATTCGCCATTTCGCCAATCAACGCCAATGTCGATGAAGGAGATAGTGCGTCCGACAACGGTAAGCTTTCTTTCACGGTCACCCGCCAGGGAGACCTCAGCGGCAACGCTCGCATCGACTTTGCGGTAACCGGACCGGAGGCAGGTGATGCCAGTGCAGACGACTTTGGCGGAGCGTTCCCATCCGGCAGGCTGGAATTCGGAGACGGTGAGGATTCGAAGATCGTTGTAATCGAGATATCCGGAGATTTGGAGGTCGAGTTCGACGAAGGATTGACAATCACGCTCTCCAATCCTTCCACCGGCGATACGATCGGCACATTCACCGCCAATGGGACGATTCAAAATGACGACGAGCTCGTCGATGCGCCATCGGCACAATCATCTCCAACCCCGGCACCTCTGAAGGTTACCGCGATCCTCCCAAATTCGGAGCAGTTCGAAGGAATCGAAGAGGTGGCTGAAATCCTATTGCCATTCACCCAGTTCGAAACCGGGGTGACCGCGTTGCAAGAGCTCGTCGGGCTGTTCAATGCCTTTCAAACAGATTCTGGCAGTTTTGCGAGTCCGATTGGTCCCGCCGGCCCTTTTGGAGACGCATCGCAATTCACAATTGTTGTCGATCACATCGAGCCAACGGGAAGCTCCTCCATTCCACAGATGAACCAAGACGGGATCATTTTCCATCTTCGTGCTACAGACGCGGATGGCCAGCAAATCCTTGTCTTTGCATCTTTTGATCCTACCGAATTTTCGTTCACCTTCCAATATGCCAACGGCGATGAATTTGACTTGGAATCCGCTTACCACCAGTTGTTGCATCCGAACATCGTCGGTACCTCCTCGCCATAGTCTTGTCGGCGGATTTGCGCTGGCCTCAAGTTTTCTGGGAACTTTTGTGACCGATGGGGAGTGTCCGGTACGTTCTTAAAGCCTTCTGTGTAGCACAAAACCCATGGACACTCCGGACAAAGAATTTGTTTACCAACTGACCGACTCTCAGAAACGGCTTTTCGGCTATTTGACGACAATGCTGGGGAACCTGGATGAGGCTCGGGAGGTTCTTCAGGAGACCAATCTGGTGCTGCTGCGCAAGGCCGACGAATTCGAGCCGGGATGCAACTTTGTCGCCTGGTCCCACAAGGTCGCCTACTTTCAGGCCTTGGCCTACATTCGCGACCGCAAACGGGACCGCCATGTCTTCGGCGATACGTTGCTTGAAAAGTTCGCGGCTGAGGAAGAGGAAACTTCCTCAGGCGATAACGAAATGGAACTGGCGCTGCGCGATTGCCTCACCGGACTGTCCGAAAAACACCGGAATCTGATCAGCTTGCGCTATCGGGATCAGAAGTCGGTAAAGCA
>JBCDHN010000019.1:0-11122 GCA_038749915.1 Verrucomicrobiota bacterium
GAGGCTAGAAAAGTTGAGCGAAAGCAACAATCACTCAATCATTCAATGCCCGTCAGGGGTCGATGGTGAACGGAGCGGGTCGGTGCATCACGATCGCGGATAGCCTGGCCTCGGAGCCGGTCTCTCACCCTGATTCATGGAGGCGAGACCGGCTCCGTTCACCATCGACCCCTGACGGGCATTGAATGATTGAGTGATTGTTGCTTTCGCTCAACTTTTCTAGCCTCAGGTGCAATCAAGATGGAACGCGTTGCGATAAGTAGGTTGTTATGAAATCAACGATCCAATTCATCACCCTGATCCTGCTCCTTGCATCGACTGGCCTTTCGAACGCCGAGACCCGGGAAGAGCTGATCCAACGCCTTGGCGACCCGATTGACTGGAAAACCGATGCCTGGGAAGCCTACCAGCTTGGCATCAAACGAAGCCTACCCGTTGTCCTCGTCTTGGTTACCCCGTTGGAAGACGGTGTCCGTCTCTGCAATCGAATGCGTTCCATCGTCCTCTCCGATGACTTTCAGCCGCTCGCCGGCAAAGCCGTGTTTTGCCTGACCTCTCCGGACACCGATGAAGGTGCCAAGCAACTCGACGAAGCCTTCGACGTGACCGGCTATCCCATCACCCTCGTTCTGGAGCCTGACAAAGAGAGACTCATTCGACGCGGTAGCGTTCTCGGTTGCCCAACGGATGTGGCTGAGTTGAGAACCCATCTGGATCCCCTGCTTGCAGGCAACTAAGAGAATGTGGATCCTGTTCCATCGCTATTGCTTAAACCTCCAACCTCGAAATCATGAATGAAATCTCCAAATTCGGCGCTCTTGTGATTATCGTGGCGCACATCGCCGGCTACCTCGTCATCCGCCACTACTTTCCCATCGTGGTGAACAACAATCCCGGCCCGGGCGGAGAGTCCTCCAAAGCCGGACTCGTCTTCATCTTCGCCACTGCTTTTGGCGTCACCGCGATCAGCAAAATCTTCGATCGCACGGCGGACTGGACTCCTACGGTTTGGCGCTCCGTTTTCGTGTTTGCCGGGTTGGGGATCGCGGAAGCTGTGTTCTGGAATCTCAACATTTCCTGGGGTTGAAATCATGAAGGCGGTTCGCTACCATGAAGGATGCAGGATGCATCGGAATTGCCCTCCCCCGATGAGTTGCGCTCTCGGGAGTCGGCCACCAGTGAAAAAGCTTGGCGACAAGCGTATCCGATCTTTTGGAAGCTGGGCATGAAAGTCGCAAGCCTCAAACTCGCTGGAGAAGCACGACAGCAAGATCGCGAGGACTGCGTCCAATTGGCAATCGTGCAACTCCGCAATGGCCTTCTTGGTGTGCGAATGGATGGAAGCGATTCTGAGGCCAAGAGCTTTGATTCCGTCACCACCATCGAACATCTGCGCAATCTGTATTACCGCGTGCTTCGGGCTCGTATCACGGATGTGCATCGCAAGACCGCCGCGATCCCGGAGAACCTGGAGCCTGAATCTGAAGAAACCGCGCCTTCTCCAAACGAGCCGATGGCGGATGAAATCTGGCCGCTGGTCGCCAAACTCAAACCTCCCAAACCCGAATTGATCGAAGCCAAGTTCATCCTGGGACTCACCACCGATGAAATGGCGCGCAGCTTTGCCATGAGCCGCAACACCGTTCTGAGCCATCTGCGCCGCGGATTAATCACCCTGAAAAAGCTCCTCGAAGAAGCCGAGAACCCAAGTCATGCCTGAGCCGGAACCCATGAATGAAGCCGAACGCCTTGCCACGCTTCAGCTGCTGGGCGAGGCGAGTGAAGAGGAGCGCGAACGACTTCAAGCCCTACTCGATGACGATGGGGAGTTGGCTGGAGAGCAAAACGGACTCGAAGCCCTGACCAAGCGACTGCAGACCGCCATCCCTGATGAGGAATTCGCTCTACCGGACAACGTGCTGGCCGCACTGGAGCAAGATCGTAAGGAAGTATTGGAGGAAGCCAATGCCCTAGCCGATCCCAAAAAGATCATCCCGTTTTCACGAACCCAAATCGTGTCATTCGCGATCGCAGCCGCTGTCGTTTTCGGCCTCTTTCTGCAGTTTCTCCCAGACGGCCAGAACTCCAACGTCATGATTGCGTCCCATGCCGTTGCTCTTGAGATGGCTCGCAATTATCCTCCAATCGTCAGCAAGGGAGTTACCGACACAGAGTCTTTGGAGCATCACCGAACGCTGATTTCCCATTTGGATCAACTCCGTGAATCGGGCGACTCGGAAAAACTGCTGGAGATTCTGGATGCCCTGCCAGATTCCGCCCAAGAGCTGCCAGAATTCAAACGATTGCGGAAAGAGGCGATTGAATCTGCGGAGCGGTAAATCAAGCCCCGTCCCACAAGCAACCTGGACACGCACCACCGGATGGAGAGGGCTGATTTGGCAATTTAGCGCTGCCATTTCGCAATTTACCGCTGATTTCGGGTCCATTGGCCATCATCGCTCCCGATTTTCCTGCGTAAAATCACCTCGGTGCGTGGATTCTCAAACCATGCATGACTGCTCCTCCCGCCCTGAACACAATGCATTCAAGATATCTGCGATGAACAAATCCATCCTCCTTCTGATGGCGAGCCACACTGGAAATGCGGAAAGCATCGCCGAAGAACTCGAAGAGACACTCACCGAAGCCAACTACAGCGTTGATCTTCAGGATCTGACCTTTTGCTCGGACATCGATTTTCTCAAAGAAGCGACCTGTATTCTTGGCGTCGTCAGCACGTGGGGAGAGGGGGATCCACCGGATGATGCGACTCCATTTTTTGACGCCCTCAAGTCGGCTGATTCGCTGGCGCTTCCCAGCACCCCGTTCAGCGTCCTTGGCCTTGGAGACACGAGCTATGAGCAGTTTTGTGAATGCGGTAAGGAGCTGGAGCGACAGCTTCAACGCCACGGAGGAGAAGCCTTCCTTCCGCGAGTTGACTGCGATACCTGGTATGAAGAGGAAGTGGAGACCTGGACGCGGGATCTTCTCCGAGTCCTCCCGGAATTGTCAGGGGAAGCCAAAGTCACTGAGGTCAACGCCTGATCAATTCCCGGCAACCGACCTACCACGGGTTGCTGTTTGCTGCGACCTCAACAAACGCATCAATCTCGCTCGCCAGCGCTTCGGCGTCTGCGAGGCCCGCGATGAGATGCTCGGGAAACTCGTCCGTCGCGGCTCCAACCGTCAATCCCAACACCGCGTTGCGATGGACATTGTCTCCTCCGGCATTGGTGTTGCCGAGCAGCGATGCTTCGGGATCGAAGCCATGATGAGCCGCGAAGTAGAGGGACAGAGGAAGGCCATGTTCCGGATAACAGACTGTGCCCAATTGCTCGAGGACCACGTCTTCGGGTGCCTGCTTCGCAAACTCGCGAAGGTCGAACGGGGTTTCCGAGAGCTGGACATGAAGTTCCCACATCTTCCGATGCGGAATGTTGCCCGGACCCTTGTGATCGCGATACATCGCAAACATGTCTTTGCCGGTGATTCTGGGAACGCGCAACGACGAGGATCGGGTTGCTGCTGCCTCAAGGGCATCTTTTCCGGAAATCAGATCTTGAAGCAGAGGCACGGTCACACCGAGCGCAGCAGCAACGTTTTCGGAACGATGCGTCAGGTTCTGATGCTCAATCGCAAATCCCAGCGCCTGGTAATCGGTCTCCGCGAGGAGAGAAAGCACCATCGGGCGAATCATTCCTCCGTGAGAACCGATCGACCAGATTTTTCGTTGGCGTTCAGCCGAACCCTGAATCGGATAGCCGCGTGAATAGTTCTCGAACCAGCTCCGAAGGTAGATCTCCTGATACGGATCCTTGAGGTTTCCGGGCGTGGTCATGAACGCGACGAACTCCCGCAGGAAGGCATCTTCATCATAACGTCCTTCCTTGGCCACCAACCGAATCAAGACCCGCACCAGCTGAGCCGCTGTGGTGTTCTCACCAGCCTTGAGGCCATGGTGATAGTGATAGCGATCCTCCAGCTTGGGGGTCGAGTTGCCGTGCTCCGATTCGCGTTCGCCCGTTTCAATTTCCAGATTTGAAAACGAGGTGTCGTAAAAACGAAGGTGATCGTGGAGCGTGTTGTAGGGACGCCCCAGTCGCTTCGCGGTTTCGACATCAGGATGATAGCCCATCCCCACCATGAAACTCTCCGGATGAGGATGCGGCGCGGCCTCATACTTGGTGACTCCACCTGCAAATGTTTCCCTGAGATTGCCGAGACTGTAAAACCAGTGCGCCGGCATCGCGAGCGCATCGCCGGCAAAGAGTCCCCAGAGGGCGTTTCGGATTCGGTTTTGTCGGCGGGTGTTCATGGTGAGATTTCTGTCGCGGTGCGGAGAAATTCCTTACCATAGTTCAGCTTGTCATTGAATACGGCAACGCCGTTAAGAACCATAAACCCAGGGTTGCCGCACGGCTACCCTGGGAAGAAGCATGTCTGTATTCTTTGATCGCTGAAAGCGATCTGTAATCTTCCACAAGGCCTTCAGCCTTGATTGCTCATTCGGACCATTTCCAGGGGTAGCTTTCGTTGTCACTTCGGCAACCCCTGGCTGCTCATTCTTAACGGCGTTGCCGTATACAGAGAGTATTAAGCGACTTTTCCTGCTTGAACCTTTAACCACTCTCCTAATCCGAAAGCCAACTCGAAGCGGCGCCTACCAGTGTTCTGACAACTACTCCGAAGTGGCAAACGCCGGAAACCCCTCGGCAAAAATCATACAGGTGACTCCCGTCGGGCCGGGAATTTTGGTGCTCTCCCAGCTCTTTCCCCCATCGGTTGAGACCTTGAGATCCTCCGTGTATTTCCAGTAGATTTCGAAGGAGTAATAGAGATCGGGACGGAGAGTCGCGAGAGTGCCAGGAAAGGTTTCGCCTCGCACTTCTTTCCATTCCCGACCATCGGCTGATTCCCATGCTTCGGCTCCTCTCGAATTCAGGATAAAGCGCTCGCCGTCGTGAACGAGGCTGTTGAATCTGGTGTTGTCGGCAATCTCCGGCGTGACCTCGGTCCATTCCACACCGTCCGATGAATGATGGAGGGATTGGTCGCCACGGACGACGAAGCCGTTGGCGTCGGACTCGATGAACAAGCGGGACTGCGGTTGGAGGCGTTCTGCGAAGGTCCAATTCTCAAAGTCTTTGGTCGAAACAATGATGCAATTGTCGCCGGCCCCGACAAAGGTCCCATTCGCGTGTCGCCAACGTCTCACATTCGATTTGATCTTCTCATCCAAACCGAGCTTCTCGGCTTCCGCGGTCTGAAACTCACGAATCTTGGCATCGCCTATGATCTCCCATTCCTTGCCGTCTTTGGAGGCTCCAACTTTGCCCCCCTCGCCAAAGGCATGGAATTGGTCATTCACGAAAATGACACCTGACAAGACCCCCATATTGAAAGGGTTCTTTTCCCAAGTCACCCCATCCGAGGTCGTAAAAATGTTGGAGCGTGAAAATCCGCCGACCACCACACAAACACCGTTGCCGACCGCGATCGCCTTGAGATCATTCTGGTCATGGGCGGGTTTATCGATGAATTCATGGTTCGTCCAGACGAGGCCATCGAGGGAGGACATGCGGTGCGCGCCGTTGCCTGCCGCGATGTATATCCCTTCTCCGGAACCGCCGGAAGCTGCCGCCTGACTCGCCAGCCAATCCTGGTCAGCCTGACTCAAACTCGAAATGGGAATCCCTTACTCCCGACCATTGGAAATCCGCCGGACATTGACAACCCCATCGGCCTGACTCAAATACTCAGCCTCAAGAGAGACTCCGTTCTTGTTCGTCCACATCCGGACTTCCGCAAAGCTGTTAGCCGCAAACGTCAGCATGATTGCGGCAATGATGAAAAGGGGCTCTTTGATCATATCTTCAATTCTCGGGAACTTGATGGATTGAGCTGTGGATGGTGCGTGTTTCACCATTGCTCAATTTGCAAACAATCTCCATTCCCCAGGTCGCCTGCAACTCTGGGATCGTCAATACCACCTGATTGCCAGAGGTCGAAACATCGGCTACCTCCAGCGTCCGTTCGTTGTAATGCTTGGATCCATAATTTGCCGTACGTTCCAAATCCCAGGACTTGACGGAGAACGATCCTCCGGGTGGAACCGGATCGCTGAACGTGATGGTGTATCTCTGCTTGGAAGCTTCGAGCTTGATGGGCAGGTAGGCTGGCTTTCCAGTCGCCCGAATCCGAAAGAATCCGCCATCTTCACGCTGCGACCCGGCCCAGGCAAACATTCCGGCGGCATAGAGTTGCCGGTTCTCGGGATGAAAGCGACCGCGATGGAGACCGGTTGGAAGGTTCTCGATTGGAAAGGCACACATGCCTCCCTGCGCCTGACCATTCGATAAGACTTCGTGAGGCACGGTGTAAACCTGGCCGTAGCCATAGCTGAGGTTCAAAAGGACGCCATCCAAATGGCCCCAATCGGCATCCTCCGGAACCCAGAGCAACTCAGCCGGCGAACGATCAAAGGCGTTGGTGATCCAGCAGAGCGGTTGCTCCATGGCTTCATCGGACTCGTCCGTGACATCGTGATAGCCATACATATTGCCGTAGAACCCTCCTTCCCGAACATAGTTGATTCGGTTCTTCGGATTCCAGTGACCTTCCTGGTCGGTCACAATCCAGGTTCCGTCCGGATTCAGGCAAACGCCATTGGCGGCCCGAAAGCCCGTGGCAACAATGTCCGTGGTCTTCCCATCCGGACTCACCCGCAGAAGCGTTCCATGATGCGGAACCACTGCCTTCTTCGCATGCCTCGCCGATTTGGCATAATAGAAATTTCCCTGGTCATCGGTCTGCAGACCCATCGCAAACTCATGAAAGTGCTCGGTCACCTGATGATCGTTGTTGAAGCATTCCACGTAATCGATTTCGAGATCACCATTCAAGTCATGCAACCGCGCGATCTGATCGCGGCAGGTTACATAAATCGTCCCATCGACAATCTTGAGTCCCAATGGCTGAAAGAGCCCGGAACAAATGCGTCGCCATTTTAACGACGCCAGATCACCCGCCAGACCATCGACCAACCAAACGTCGCCGAGCCAGGTACAAACCGCAGCGCGATCCGGATTCTCTGCGTAAAAGTCAAACCCTCCCAACCGCATCCATGATTCCCAGGGATTGTCCGAGGCGTTTGGAACGGTGATGGTGTCAACCGCAAACGGACCGGATTCGTCCCCCAATTCGCCTCTTGTCTCGATCACTGTCTGTCCAAACCGGGAAGGTCCTCCAGTCGTGAACGTCGCTAGCGAAACCGGTTCCGGAAGAAGACTGTCCATCGTCAGTTGATCGGCTTCCGACAGCGCGAGTGAGAGTTGAACCGGTTCTGATGAAGCCGGGAGATGCAGCTCGATCGCGTTCTCCGTGCGGTGAATCTCCGCCGCCGGATAGCCGGCAATGGAAACTCTTACATCAGGATCGTTGGGGGCGAGCCTGGTGATCAGTTTCTGGGGAATGCGATCCAAATTCATCCGGCGGATAAAAATCGGCGCGGCTCCATACTCAATCACGTCGGGCGACTCCAGAATTTCCGCGTCCCCAACCGTGTAACGAAGCACCACCTGATCGCCATGATAATAGAGCCCGCGGTACTGAACCCAATCCCTCGGCAAAGGCCCAAAACGACGCCCGTCACGACCAACGATTCGCTCGTCCTCCCAACTTCCTTTCGACGGATATTCCCAGGCTGGAGTATCAGGATTGAGAAAGAGAGGATCACCGGCAATCCTGGTGTGCGTACCATGAGAGCCATCAAAGGCAATCCCCCGCCAGTCCGAAAACTTCCCAGCATATGCGGTAGCAACGCGCATCGTGTCCTGGCCATAGACCATCCAGGCCTTGCCTTTGGAGATACCGCCCGCGCCCTCATCCAACCGGACTGAGATTCCTTTTTGGGCAATGTTCCAGTTTTCGGGTGAGGTTTCTTCGTTGACCTGAAAAGTCCACATCAGGGCCGGACCAAAATCCATCTTCTCGAACTGCTTCCCCCGGTCGACCATCGTCCCGATCGCCAAAGGCTCGACCGTTTTCAGCTCTTTTGGCAACTGATCAGTATAAGTATCGGTGAGGGCAAAGTGTTGACTTGGGTTGCTCGGTTTGAGGAAGGCTTCCCGAATGTAGTGAATCACGGCATACTTTTGGGCGGCAGTGTATTGCGGCTGCGGAATCATCATGCCGTATCCTTTGGAGAGCGTCTGAAAGATCCGATAGGGATCCGATCCATTCTTGAACTCGCCCTCGTGAAACTTCATCGCGGTGGGCAGGCTTCCCTCTTTATCCGGCGTTCCATGGCAGGTCACACACAAGGTCTCATAGATGGCCTTTCCTTGGGCGAAGGTCTCATGATTCCAGCTGGCGATCAGCTGAACATGATCGGCTATTTCGAGAGGCTGCACCCAGGCCTCCTGGACGCGGAAATTCGACTCCTCTGCTTCAATCCTGAGCTGTGTAGGGATTCCCGGATATCCTAAGCCGGAAAACGTTTCAACTGGAGGACTCGATTTCCAATTGAGATCCGGGGTGTTGACTTCTTCCAGCTCTCCACGAACCAATGCACCTCGTTCCGGACCATCGATGCTGCGGGACCAATAACGGACATTCTCAATCGAACCTCCCGTGAAGTCTCCGGCGAAGTTTGGTGCTGCCTTGCCGATTTTGAAAACGTGCCCGTCCACATCGTCGGCGCGGAAGGACTTCTCTTTGGCAACGGACTGGCCATCCACAAACATTTCCACTCCGCCATTTTCGACGATGAGAACGACATGATGAAGCTCTCCATCATTCAGTTTCGGACCACCTCGGACCGCGCCCAACCAGCCTATGTCATAGACCAGCCGACCGCCTCTGAGGAACAAGGCTTTGGCTTTGGGTGCCCAATCGTCATCAGGGCTGCATTTCGAAAACAACGTTCCATTCCCTGTGGTGCGGAAGGATGCCGAAACCGTGTAGTCGCCATCGCATCGGAACAGCTTGTTCGACGATTCAAAGTGGGCTCCGGCGACAGATTGAGGAATCTCATGGGCGTCGAGCAAGTTTGCTCCATTCAGCATCGCACTGACAAAAGCAGGCTTGCCTTCCAAGTGTTCGTAAGTCAGCTCAAGAGCGTGAGAACCCTGGGGTAGATCCAAGCTTACGTTGTCGCTAAGTCTCGCGGTTGAGCCTACCGAAGATTCATAAGCCAAATGAAGCCGGAAATTGGCGAGTTCGCCCGTCGCCAATGAGCCTTCAAAGATGGGAACCCTGGTTTGTTCGACCGGGATGGATGGCGGATAGAGCGACTGGCCGAAACTCTCCGCGGCCATGGCAATCATCAACAGGCAACTCATGCAAATGATTCGAGGCAGCGGAGACCGAAAGACACGGTTGTGCCCGGCTTCGCAGGGGGTTGATGCAGTCATAAAGAACAAACTCTGGGCGACATGCCCCGAGATACAAGCTCCGTCTCCGAAAATTCGTGACCGCCAATGAGTGCTGTCGCTTACGCGGAAACCCCAATCCCCTCACCCTCCGGCTCTTCCATCCGGGAACGAGTTGGCTTCGCCTCCAATTTGGACTGGGCAATCAGTTCGGAACAATCCGCAGAGATGGCGATGTAAGGATGACGGCCCTTCTCAGCAAGATAAGCCAGATTTTTCAGCAACAACCGGAGGTATTTCGAGAAATCAGCTTTGACCGGAACCAGGCGGGGAGGCTCCGCGCTTTGAGAAGCCGACTCCTCAGCTTCGCGCCTCGCAATCTCAAGGTAAGTATCGGCTTGAATCAGCTCCTCGGCACTGGCGGCCATCTGCAGGTCCTGGAGCGCTTTCAGCCTGCGTTCCCGATCAACACCCTGGACACCATCAATGAAATCAAGAACCGAAATTTCTGTTTCTCCCGATCCGATCCATTCCCGCATCCCCTGAAAGGCCTGCCGTTCTTCTGCCGACGTTCCTTCGTGATTGCAGCGAACTTGAGCCTTGAACGCGCCCCAAAGCTGATCGCGGCGCGCACCTAGCATCTCCACCTCATCCACGTCACTACTTTTGGCATTGCGGCCCATTGCCCGAGCCAAATCCAGAACCGTGAAGCGCAAATCATCAAGCAGCTCGCCGAGAAAGACGTCCTCATCGGGAAGACTCGGAATCAACAGATCAACGACGTCATTCCCCAGATCGAGCAGTTGGCTATTGGTGTAGTCACGAGCATTGGAAGAGGTCACGAGATTTTCAGCCATCCCCCATCATGGGCAACGCAATTTAATAAAGCAAGCTTAAATATTTTAGCTTCTGAACAACCTGGAATCACCTAGACTAAATTCCCCTCACTAACTTTCCGGTTGCGAGTCTCGGTTCCAGAATTACCCTTTGGGCTGATGAGCGTCCCTGCGCACAACGCCCCTGCTTCTCTTGCTCTCCACAACAGCCGTTCGCTGTTGCTAGGGTTGGCTGCCCAATAGTTTCCCTGCCACCCTCACGTCTCCAGTTCCCTCGTCCGCGTCCTATCATGGCTTGCCGACCCCCTGTTTTCTCCCTCTCTTCTCTCCGTCCACGCTTACCTTTTCGTTCTGAATGAATCCTGCCTCCATCAAAAAATACCGCCCGTTTCCCCGGGTCAATCTGCCCGACCGCCGATGGCCGGACCAGAGCATTACCAAAGCTCCCATCTGGTGCAGCGTCGATCTCCGTGACGGAAATCAGGCACTGCCCATTCCCATGAGCGTGGAGGAGAAGCTCGAGATGTTCGATCTCTTGGTCGATATCGGTTTCAAGCAGATCGAAGTGGGGTTTCCGGCCGCAGCAGACACCGAGTTCAACTTTTTGCGCCGACTGGTCGCAGATCAAAAGATTCCCGAAGACGTGACGCTCCAGGTTTTGGTGCAGGCGCGAGACCATCTCATCCGAAAGACGTTTGAGGCTTTGGAGGGTGTGCCGCGTGCGATCGTCCATCTCTACAATTCCACCTCGCCAATGCAGCGGCGCATCACATTTGGAAAGACCAGGGAAGAGGTGCGTGACATCGCGGTCGATGGCGCGAAACTGGTTCGCGAACTGGTCGATACCGTTCCGGACACCAAGGTCGATTTTCAGTATTCGCCGGAGAGCTTTTCCGATACCGAGCTGGAATACGC
>JBCDHN010000020.1:0-11027 GCA_038749915.1 Verrucomicrobiota bacterium
CGCCAACTGGATCGCCAGCCCCAAAAATCCCCTGACAGCAAGGGTCATGGTCAATCGGGTTTGGAAGCACCTGCTCGGAGAAGGAATCGTCCGCACCCCCGATAACTTTGGCCAAACCGGTGAGTTGCCCAGTCATCCTGAGCTGCTCGATCACTTGGCGCTTCAATTTGTAGCGAACGATTGGTCCATCAAAAGGATGATCCGCGAGGTCGTGCTCACACGCACCTACCGCCTCTCATCGCGGAGCAGCGACGACCGGCTTGATCCGGAAAACCGCCTGTTTGGCCGCTCGCATCGCAAGCGTCTCGAGGCCGAGAGCCTTCGGGACACCGTTCTCCTCGTCAGCGGCCAGCTCGATCCCAAGCGGGGCGGTCTCACCATTCGAAACCCCGGGAAGTACGATTTGGGTTACCAGTTCGACACCTCGCGCCGCAGTGTCTATGTGCCTTCTTTCAGAAACTCGATCATGGATCTTTTCGAGGTATTTGACGCTGCCAATCCTAACCTGGTAGTCGGGAAACGCACCACCACCAACCTACCCACCCAGGCGCTGTTTCTCATGAACAGTTCCTTCATCCGCGAGCAGGCTCAGATCACCGCCACGCGATTACTAGAAGGTGGTGCCTCTCTTGAACACGCTTATCAACTCATTCTGAGCCGATCACCGTCCGCCTCCGAGCGGGTGACGATGGAGACGTTTCTCTCCGGCTTCGAACCTGCCGACCACCACGAGGCCTGGACGCAAGTCTGTCAGACGCTGTTTTCCTGTCTCGACTTTCGGTTTCTCGACTAGCCCAAACCCTACCAATCATCATGAGCCAACTACGACGTCAATTCCTCAAAACCGCAGGCTGCGGGTTTGGGTCCCTCGCCCTGAATGCGATGCTGGCTGGCAAAGCTGCTGCGGCGAGCAATCCGCTGGCCCCAAAGCTTCCGATGCATCGGGCTCGCGCCAAGCGCATCATTTTTCTATTCATGTCAGGCGGTCCCAGCCACGTGGATACCTTTGATTATAAGCCGGAACTCATCAAACGCGATGGAAAGGGCTTCGACTTTGTGGGAGTACGGAGCAAGAACTTCGGCGTGAAGAGCGAGCGTCAATTGATGCGCCCCCTCTGGGACTTCAAGCAATACGGCGAGTCCGGCCAATGGGTAAGCGACTTGTTTCCACACCAAGCCAAACATGTCGACGACCTGTGTTTCATTCACTCCATGCACACGGAAGGCGTTGCCCACGGACCTTCCACCCTGTTTATGCACACCGGAGCGACCAATCTGGTCCGGCCCTCCATGGGTAGCTGGGTAACCTATGGCCTTGGCACCGAAAATGAGAACCTACCCGGTTTCATCACCATCATGCCATCGGCGAGCAAAGGTGGACCGCGCAACTACTCAAACGCCTTTCTTCCAGCCGTTTACCAGGGGACGTCCGTAGGTCGCGCGAGCTTACCTGCCTCCCAGGCGACGATTCGCAACCTCGCCAACTCGACCCTTCCTCTCAAGACCCAGTCACGTCAGTTCGACCTGCTCCAACAGATCAATCGCCAACAGGCCGCCAGCAAAGCGGATGACAACCTCGATGCAGCCATTGACTCGTTTGACCTGGCGTTCCGGATGCAAGTCAACGCCCCTGACATCCTCGATCTCGCGAATGAGTCCGAGGCCACCAAGACCATGTATGGAATTGGCGAAAAGGAAACGGACGACTATGGTCGTCAATGTCTCATGGCCCGCCGTCTGGCCGAAAACGGCGTTCGCTTTATCCAGGTGAACTACTCGGATGAATCAGTCAATCCGCGTTGGGACCAGCATTCGGGAATGAAAAAGCATGAGGTTCACGCACGAGCCACCGACAAACCCGTCGCTGGTCTGCTCGAGGATCTCAAAAATCGCGGATTACTGGAAGACACCTTGGTCTGGTGGGGTGGCGAATTTGGGCGGACTCCATTCGCGCAGAACCGCGACGGCCGGGATCACAACCCAAGAGGTTTCACGACCTGGCTCGCGGGTGGCGGAACCAAAGCCGGTTACGCCCACGGCGCGACCGATGAAATCGGCCATGAAGCTGTCTCTGACCGCCTTCACATGCACGATCTCCATGCGACCCTGCTCCACCTACTGGGACTGGATCACGAAAAACTCACCTACAAATACGCGGGCAGAGATTTCCGTCTCACAGACGTTGCCGGACATGTGGAGAAAGCACTCCTTACTTAGGCAACCGGAACGCTAACGCCACCGTTCGCCACCGATTCGTAGACTTTCTCCGCGATTCGAACATCTCGCAATCCCATCTCACCGGATGTCTTGAATGTGCTCTCACCGCCTTTGATGGCACTGGCAAAGGCATCCAGCAACATCGCCTGCTGTAGGGTCTGATCGGCCTTGATCTCCCTGATGTTCAGAAAGAGCGACTTTGGATTGGGCAAACCGCCCCCCGACTGCCCGAACACTGAGCCCGGGCGCCCGTTGGCCCGAATGCCCGGCTTGATTTCGATCGAACCTTTGTCTCCCAAGGTGGTGCACTGATGAAAGCTTTGGCTATAGCTGGCGCGGCAGAGCGCCTGAAAGCCATCCTCAAACAGCATTTCGAAGCTCATCGTCTCCTCGACCCCATCCGGAAACAACTCGGGATGGCGCTTTGACTGGAAGCCGCGCACCGAAACGGGTTCCGCGCCCGTCAGGTAGCAAGCCGCCTGGATGGGATAAACCCCCGTATCGAAAAGGGCTCCCCCGCCCGCCATCTTCGGATCGAGCAACCACTTCTTGATTTTGTCCTTGTTCGGTCCGGTCAGCGCCCGGGCATAACCCCAGGAAAACTCGTAGTTGCCGCAAGCGATATCCCCGATCGCCCCGTTGGCAATCAAATCAATCGCCTTGAGATGATGCGGTTCCCAGTGCAGGCGGTAGTTCACGCCCAGGAGAACGCCCGCTTCCTTCGCAGCCGCGATCATCGCCTCGCATTCCTCACTGGAGATCGCCATTGGCTTTTCGACCATGACGTGCTTACCAGCCTTGGCACACTTGATCGCAAACTCGGCGTGCATGGAATTCGGCAATGCGATGTGGACCAGATCAATGCGGTCGTCGTCGGCCAACCTATCAACGGTGTCATAGGTATAAATAGCGTCCTCTTCAAACCCGTATTGTGCCGCCCACTCTTTCCCCTTGGTGTCGGGATTTCCAGTAACTACTCCGTTGAATTGAACATGGGAGCATGACTCAATTTCCGGAGCGATATTACCTGTCGCGTAGCCACCCACACCGACAATGGCAAGACCAAGTTTGCTTCCGTGTTCCTGAGCCGCCCCTTTCTGGATCGAGGGCGCGACACAGGCCCCCAGCACGGCAGCTAGTCCACCGCGATTAAACTGTCGGCGTGAGAATGCTGGGGTTTTCGACGCGGATTGTTCATTCATGGTATTGTCTCTCTTTGTTTGCCGGATGATTTCAACCGGATTGGCTGAACACCACACAACGGTTGGTACGGCTCCACTTCAGACTCCCGCCGCCAAGGGTTTTGCCCACAAAAAGAATCCAGAGTTACCTCTTTTTGCCTAATACTCCAATGAAGAGGCCTTTGGTCTTGGAAGACAGATTCTGATCATGACCAGAGAGACAACATCCATCGGGCGGCGCCGTTTCCTCCAAGGAGCGAAAGGATCGCTATTGGCCCTGCCATTGCTCGAGATCAATGCCGCTGATACAGATGCGACACCGCCAAAACGCCTTACCGCAACCGGGATTTTCTTCGGACTGATGCCACACTACTTTCACCCGAAAAATGTCGGTCGGGGCTATGAGATGACCCGACTCCTCAAGCCGCTGGCGAAGCATCGCGATCATTTCACCGTCTTCTCAGGTCTCGATCACAATCTTCGAGGGGGGCATAACAGTACCAAATTCTTTCTCTCCGGCATCCCAATCACCCAGTCCAAGGGCTACGCCGAAGCAAATATTTCGATCGATCAAAAGGCCGCTCAATTCGTTGGAGGACACACTCGCTATCCTTCATTAACGCTCGGATGCGAGAATGGCCAGGAACACTCCCTTTCGTGGACGCGCAACGGAAACTCCGTGCCTCAAATCAATGACGCCGAGCGCCTTTACAACCTGCTCTTCCGCCGCGAGAACGCTCAATCGCTTGTCTGGACCGAGCGGGAGTATCAGAACAAACAGTCGATTCTCGATCTGGTCCGGGAACAATCGAAGTCCTTCGAACGAGGTTTGGGTCAAGCCGACAAGGAGAAACTGGATCAATATTTCACTTCGGTTCGGGAGCTGGAGGGTCGCATCAACCAAAGCCAGCAGTGGCTCAATCGAGACAAGCCACCAACGAAATACCAACTGCCGCAGGGGGTGAACGAACTCACCTTGAAAGACAAAACACCATTCTTTTACGATCTCATGGTCCTGGCGCTGCAGACCGATTCGACCCGCGTGATTACCCTGGCATTTTCCCAACTGGGCAAAGAAGGCGGCGGCCTTCAAGGGGTCAATACAGGATACCATTCGCTGTCCCATCATGGACAGGTGCAGAAGGTGATGGATGAGCTGGCCATCGTGGAAACCTTTCACACGGCGCAATTCTCCCGCTTTCTCACCAAGCTGGAAACCATCAAAGAACCGAATGGCCAGAGCTTGCTCGACAACACGATGGCGTTTTTTGGCAGCGGAATGAGTAACGCCAACTCTCACAGTCTGCGCGATCTTCCGGTGCTGTTGGCCGGTGGAGGCTTCAGCCACGGGGAACACAAGCACTATGCCCGCAACGGGAAGACCTCGGTCTCGCTTTGTAACCTCTATCTCTCAATGCTGCAGAATTTCGGCCTCGAGATTGACCAGTTCAACCTTTCAACGGGGACCCTGACCGGGCTGGAACTGGCATGATGAGGCTCCTCCCTTACCGATGGCTGATGGTCGCCGGAGGCTTGGTGGTATTGGCAGGATCTGCCTTCTCCGAACCAAACCTCGTCGCCCTCGACCAGAATGTGCATCAGTTCATCAAGACATACTGCATAAAATGTCACGGACCGGATGAGGACAAGGGCGACTACGTGCTGCACGATTTCTTTTCCCGCCAGAATGACCAGTGGATGATCGACGTTGGAGACATCGAAAACGTTCACGTCCTTCAGGACGTCCTCGACCAACTCAACCTCGGGGAGATGCCACCGGACAAGAAGGGCGTTCAACAACCGAAGAGCGACGAGGTCAAGGAAACAACCGAATGGCTCACCGACACCTTGTTAGCTCTGGAAGAGGGCAATCGCTCCAACATCACGGTTCTGCGCCGCCTGAACCGAACCGAATATCGCAACACCATCCGAGATCTGCTCGGACTGGACGGACTGACCAGAGATCTTACCTCCAACTTTCCCGCCGATGAGGACTATCATGGATTTACCAACGTCGGTGAAGCCCTCAACCTGAGCGACGCTCATCTCGAAGCTTATCTGGAAGCGGCAGATGCCTATCTGCGAATGGCTTTCCACTTCGGAGATAGCCCAAAGCCGCGACAAATCAGCTTTCGCCCCCAATCCTGGGGATATGCCGAGAAGTCCAGCGTTACCCCGTGGATGTATCGGATCGCAACCCCGAACCAGTTTCTTGATATCGGGGCTGGAGCCAAGCAGCTGAGTGAAAAATTCGACCTCGGTACCTACCCGAAAATCTTTGCCCGAAACGGCGGCATCCGGCAGGCCGGTTACTACCGCATCACCATTCATGCTGAGGCGATTCGTCGACTGACCCATCCCTACGATCCCGCAATGATCCCGACCGACCTGACGCCTCCGATGCAGCTTGGGCTCTACATCTCGGACGGGACCAAAGGTCTTGCCGCCGCCGGGGTGAAATCGCGGACAAAGGTCGGTTGGTGGGATCTCGAGGATCACGAGGTGAAGGATCTCCAAGTCACCGTGTGGCTCGACGAAGGCGCGATTCCAATGATCAACTGGGACAATGGCCCCGGCCCATCCGACTACTGGATGCGGGACATCCTGATCAAGTATCACAAAGATGTGGAATTTCGCGGCAAGCAGGGAGCGCACGCTTGGCACATCAAGCCTGATACTGCGGTGCCCGGTCGTATTGTTTCGGATGTTTGGCAGGGCCCCATGATTCGGGTTCATGCCTTCGAGATGAATGGTCCTCTCTGGCGAACTTCGAAATCGAAAGCCAAGATTCAGTTCGCAGGTGACGTGAACGACATCGAAGAACTGAACCTGAGTGAGGCATTGCGGAAGTTCACCTTCAGAGCCTTCCGCCGTCCGATTGGACCAAAAGACTATCAGCCTTATGTTCGACTGGCAGAGCAAGCCGTCACGGATCTCAAACGTTCCCCCGAGGAGGCCTTTTACATGGCGCTCAAAGCCGTGCTGGTGTCTCCTGACTTTCTCTACCTTAAGGAAACCGGAGACGAAGATGGCAAACTTTCCTCCTGGGAAATGGCGAATCGCCTTTCCTATTTTCTCTGGAGTTCGATGCCGGATCAGGAATTGCTCTCCCTTGCCCAGAAAGACGAACTCCTGAAGCCGGCAGTGATTCGTCAGCAGGTGCATCGCATGCTGCGCGACCCGAATAGTAAGGCGTTGACTGAAGGGTTCGCAACCAGTTGGCTACGCCTCGACAAACTCGGCTCCATGCCGGCGGATCAGCTGAAATTCCAGGAATATTTCCAGCACGGCCTCGAGGAAGCAATGAGAACGGAGACGTTCCAGTTTGTGGAAAACGCGATCGATACGAACGCCCCACTAACGGACTTTCTCGACTCTGACTACGCGTTCCTGAATCAGGACCTGGCGCGCCACTACGGCATTGACGGTGTTCAGGGCATTCACTTCCGTCGCGTTTCACTGCCGCAGGACAGTCACCGCGGCGGCTTACTGGGCCAGGCGAGCATTCTCACTCTCAGCGCCAACGGGATCGATACTTCACCGGTGGTCCGCGGCATTTGGATTCTTGAAAACCTCATGGGTACGCCTCCACCGCCTCCGCCACCCGATGTGGAGCCGTTGGATCCCGATGTTCGCGGCGCAACGACGATCAAGCAGCGTCTCGCCCGGCACAGCGAAATCGAGTCCTGTGCAGACTGCCATGCCAAAATTGATCCCTATGGTTTCCCGCTGGAATACTTCGATCCCATCGGCGGCTATCGAGAGACCTACTTCCGCAACAGACGTTGGAATCGTCTGGAGCGTAAAACCGTTTTCCAGCCCGGGCGCCCAGTGGATGGCGCCTCAGAATTGCGTTCCGGAGAGCGGTTCTCCAATCCCACGGAACTGAAACAGGTCTTGCTCGATCGCAAGGAGACGTTTGCCACAGGGTTAGCCGAAAAGCTGCTAACTTATGCTGCAGGTCGTCCAATGACCTATCGTGATCACCCGGAACTCAAGGCCATTGCTGATCGCGCCCTCCAGCCCGGTCAAGGTTTTCGCAATCTCATTCTGGACGTGGCCACGAGCGAGGTGTTCAGAAGTCGATAACAATCTCAACTCAGACGACGATCGCATAACGCGATCCTTCTGATAGACGACCGATGAGCCGAAACCTCCCCCTTTTTCCAACGCCACGACCAAACTGCAATCGAAGACGACCAATTGGTGTTGCGCTTTGTTTGCTGGTCGCTGGATCCACATTGGCCGAAACATCGCTCGAACTGGGACCTCGCAAAGACGTGACGATTACGCCGCAGGACAAAGCGGTTTCCGAAATCACGGTCAGCGGCCCGACACCTCACTTTTGGAGTCAGCCAGTCAAGGTTCCAGCAAGTCAGCGCATTCTGGCCTTCGACTACTTTTCACCGAGCGGCGTGGAGTCGATCGCGGGTCGGGTTCGCAGTTCCGAGGGTGAAATGAAGTTTGTCGGCTCCAAACCGATCCCGTTGGCCGAGACATGGCAGCCATTTTCGTTGGAGTTGACGGACCTGCCCACGATCGAGACGCGGTTTCACCTTTCGCTCAAGGCTCGTCCGCGATCCGGCTTTCAAATCCGCAATCTCCGCCTCCGTGTCCCCAATCAAAGCGAGCTTCAGGCGCGAAACGAACGCGAGAAGATTCTGACGGCACGCCAGGCCGATGCGGACGCGTTCCTCTCCTACCTTCGCGCCGCCTACCCCGGCGAAATTGAGAACGTCGCCGTCGGTCTTGAAACCCTCCGCATTTCCGGAAACTCCTCAGAGCCATTCCACCTGGTGGAATTGCCACCATCTTGGGCGAGTCATCACGCCAACACACCACTCCCTACCCACGGGCCGAAGCAGGCTGGCCCATTCACTTTTGAACTTCCACGCTTCGCGGGAGAACCAAAACTGGACCGAGGCACTTCGCGTTGGCGACTTGACACGCCTCAAGGCAAAATTGCTTCGCTCGCGAAATGGCCGAGCCACACCAGCGTTCCTCCAGAAAGACAATCCCTGCCCAAGGCGATCGCGAAGAGTCAGAAAGGAATCGGAGGCGTGCCCAACCTTGGACGGGATGATCATCCCATTTTCGAGCTTGGAGTTCATCACGCGACCGTGAATTTCGTGATCGACGCCCTGATGTCACGAACTCAGAAACAAGGCTGGCGTCCCTGGCAATTCGAGGATCGCACCTATTACTTCAACGAACGCTTTTTGGCCGGTAAGGATGCAACCATCAAACGACTTTGTCAGAACGATATTGTTGTCACCTGTATCCTGCTGGTTGGAAACCGAACTGAAGGTGAACTTCGTCATCCGGACGCGGAAACGCGCGGTGTCTTTGCGATGCCGGACCTGACCAACGAAGAGAGCGCTCACCACTATCGCGCGGTGATGCATTTTCTGGCGCAACGTTACTCCCTCCCCGAGCAGCGCATCGCCAACTGGGTCGTGCATAACGAAGTCGACCAAGCAGGTACATGGACCAACATGGGCGATCAACCGCTGGCACGCTATCTGGAAGCCTATCATCGGTCCGCCCGGATCATATATCATTCCGCCCGGCAACACGATCCTCATGCCCGCGTCTTCATCTCCCTGACCCATCACTGGGCAAAGCAAAGCAGCGGACATGGCACTTACACAGTTCGTTCCCTGGTGGATCTGTGGAGGGAGATTGCCAAGTCGGAAGGAGTATTTGACTGGGGCGTTGCCTACCACCCCTACCCTCAGGATTTGCGCAACCCCGACACGTGGGATGACACCGATGTGACCTTTGATCGCGACACCCCTTACATCACCCCAAAAAATATCGAAGTCTTGCCGGGGTTCCTCGATAGCGGACGGCCGATTCTGCTCTCCGAACAAGGGTTCAACACCCCGACGCTGAGCCTGGAAGATCAAAAGCGTCAGTCGGATGCCTTGATTTACATGTTCAAAAAGCTCCAAAAGCTCCCTCAAATCGAAGCTTTTCATCTCCACCGCTACCAGGACATGCCGGACCGTGAGGGAGGATTACGGTTTGGCATTCTCGATGAACACGGCAATCGCAAACTCGGCTGGCAAACCTACGTGGAGATTGGGAAGGAGTCCGACAACGAGTAATCTCCGAGCGGCGCTGAGAAGCGCCCCAAAAAAGGTTGCCTAAAGCTCTCCCTTCCCTGTCTTTTACACAAACAACCCCCTATGAACCGAAGACACTTTGCTCAAGGCCTCACCGCCACTCTCGGCGGAACCGGTTTTCTTGGCGCAGGCGCTTTGCTCCGTGCCGATGACCACAACAAGGACGCCTATGGCGGATGGACAGGAAAGAAGTTCGAAGCCACCGGATTCTTTCGAACGGAGAAAGATGACCGCTGGTGGCTCGTCACTCCGGATGGCAACGCCTTTCTCAGCTTCGGTATCAACCACTTCTATCCTGATCTCTTCCGTCAGCCTTTCAGCCAACCGGCTTGGGAAAACTTACTCGGTGTCGATAACCTCAGGAACAACAGCGAGTTCTACCCTGCCATTAAGCGGTGGCTTCTCAGAACGTGTGCCGACTACGGATTCAACACGCTCGGAGTGCACAACTCCCTTCAGGTCACGAATACCCCCAAGCCATTGCTGCCATACATGCAGCCGATCAAGTTCGTCGAAACGCCGCACTGGAAGCCCGATATCCCTGACGAGAACTTTCTCGATGTCTTCTCGCCCGAATTTGCGGCGCGGTGCGACCGACTCGCCAAAGAAATCGCCGCCCCTCTGAAGGACGACCCCATGCTGCTCGGCTACTCCATGACCGACTGCACCCTCTTTACTGAGGAAGACCTGCGTGAGCGCACTGACGTCATCGGCGGCGCCCGACGCAAATCCCGCATTGGCTGGCCTCGGCGCCTTCGGAACTTCGGCGGAGATAAACCAGGCAAGCAGGCCTACGTCAAGACAATGGCTGAGCTCTATCAAAACCAGATCAAGTCTTTCAACGCAACCTACGCTACCAGCTTTGAAAGCTTTGATGCCCTGGAAAGGGCTGCTGACTGGCGTCCTCACACAGACCTCTCAAACGCCAACGAAACCCGGGATAATGTCGTCTTCCTGCAAGCTTGCGTCGATGCCTATTACCAAAATACGCGCGATGCCATTCGCCGCCACGACCCGAATCATCTGTTCTTTGGTGACAAGCTAAACGCCAACACCGACTCCCTCGATACGGTGTATTCCGTGACCTCGAAATACACCGATGTGCTGCTCTACCAGATGTATGCCCGCTACGAAGTTCAGGCGCCCGGTCTTGACCGCTGGAAGCGGGTTGCTGATCTACCAGTCATGAACGGTGACTCGGCCTTCACCATGGTCACCGAGACGATGCCGCGCCCCTACGGCCCTGTTGCTGATAACCTGGAACAACGAGTCGACTGGACGGAAGAGTTTTTTCGCAACGCCTTTGCCCGGCCCGAGTTTGTCGGTTGGCATTATTGTGGGCTTGTTGATGCGACCAATTTGATCCCACGGAAAAAGGACCGCCAGCATTCCGGCCTGTTGGACAGCTATGGCAAGCCGTATACCAATCTGGAAAAGACGCTCAAGGCCTGTGCCGAACAACTTTACCAACTCGCAACCTAAGACCAGCTCCCTATTCCTA
>JBCDHN010000021.1:0-10943 GCA_038749915.1 Verrucomicrobiota bacterium
CGCCTGAAGCGAGATGGCCAGGACCCCCATGAAAAGATAGAAGGGAGCCTTCATGATGAACGAATCGATGAAGTGGAGTGACAACTCGAAGTGGTAAAAACCGTTGGCTGCCTGATAGGCGACGTTCACGACAATGGAGAGCATCCAAAATGCGAGAATGATAAGAAGCAAAGCGATGGTCTTGGAGAGGAAACGAAGCGTATTGCTCGTGGGCAAGGCATCAACAATTTCATGAACGCAGAAGTGCCGTTCTCGCCAAATGAGATCGGCAGCGCTCCAGACAAGAACGAGGATGAGAATCTTGTCGAAGTAGAAACCTGTATTGTGCACAAGGAGATCAGTGGTGGGCAGCGAGAACTGGTGGGTGATCGCGCTGGAGGCCGTGAACCAGAGCGAGATCGCGGCGAGAAGAAGGAAGAGGCGCAATCCGGGCTGTCGAAGGAGTGAGGTCCATTCCCAGCGAAGCCCCAGGAGGAGTTTATTCGACGCTAACCATGAGGGGGCTAGTCGACTGCGTTGATTCTTTTTCCTAGTTTGGTTCGGCTGAGCCGGTTGCAGAGGAAACCAGCGAACTGAGAATGCCACGAGCAGGCAGGCGACGCTGATCCAAAGGACACGGTTCCAAAGAAGGTATCCGCGGAAAGGAACAAATTGCTCGTTGTTTTGTAGGACCGTCCACTCCATCGCGTATTGCGCGCCAGCCGAGGTTCCAAATGGCTCCAGGAAGGCGAAGAATGGATAGACATCATGACGGAGGATGTCTTGACCGATGAGCATTCGCGTCAGGATCCAAATCACAAGCAATCCAACGGCGGCAAGCCAAGTCACCGATTGCTTTCGCCAACGGCTTCCGACGGCGAAGGTGAAGGCGGCAATGATGAAGAAATTCGGAGCGATGTAGTAGGCGAGGGCCTTCGCGTAGTGTGAAGGATTGGTGGGACCCAGTTGTTCGGGAAGGATACCGGGCATCATCGATCCGAGAATCATCCCTGGGATAAAGCAGGCGCCGATCCCGACGCTCACAAGCCAACCAACCAGAAATCTTGGAAGCCCGAGGGAGATTCGGTCAGCGGGGCTGCTGAGAACCATCTCTTCCGCTTGGCGGTCGCGGTCCCGACTGGTGACCTCACCCATGACGCCGGCGACAGCGAGAATTCCAAAGAGACTGAGAATAATTGCTCGGGTGGCAATCGCGTCGGCGCCATTAACCCATTGAAAGCCGTCGCCCCCGATGCCTGCCTGATAGGCGTCACCGAAGGCGATGGCGAAGTAGATGAGTGCGCAGATGACGACGAATGGTCGCCGCCGCTGGCAGCGCCACTCATGCCGAAGTTGGGCGCGAAAGGCAATCATGCCGGCGTGGCCTCTACGCGGTAGGCGTAAAAATCCTCGAGATCAGGGGCGCAGGGTTCGAAGTCACCTCCCGGCCGCCCCTCGCTGAAAACGCGCACGCGATGACGGTCGCTTTTAGGTCGCCATGAGAGAACGCGGTGATTTGCGCGGAAGTCTTCAAACTCTTCAAAAGGGATTTCGCGGGTCCAGACTTTGCCCGCCATCCGGTCAATGAGGTTTGCCGGTGAGTCTTCGTCGAGGACACGGCCCTTGTGGAGGATGGCCATTTTTCCGGCGAGGTCGGCAATGTCCTCGACGATGTGGGAGGAGAGAATGAGGATGCAGTCCCGGGAAGCGGCGGCAAGGAGGTGTTGAAAGCGGCGGCGTTCGAAAGGATCGAGCCCCGCGGTTGGCTCATCGACGATGACCAGCTTCGGGTTCCCCAAGAAGGCCACGGCGATCCCAAAGCGGCGTTTCATCCCTCCGGAAAAAGTGTCCAGCCGTTGGTGTGCTTCCTTGGCAAGATTGACTTTTTCCAGTTCTTCCATCAGGTCGGTTGCTGTACCTATGGCCTTGAGTCCCGCAAAATATTGCAGGGTCTCGAGTGCGCTCATGTTCGGGTAGACCCCCATTTCCTGCGGTAGGTATCCGATGACCTTTCGGGCGGAGTGATGGTCTTTTAGAAGATCGATGTCACCAAGGGTCGCCTCGCCGGAATCTACCTCCTGAAGCGTAGCGAGGGTGCGCATGAGCGTGGATTTACCGGCCCCGTTTTGGCCGAGCAAGCCATAGACGCCTTGATCACAAGATATGGTTGCCTCCTGAAGGGCGTGGACGTCTCCAGGGTAGGTCTTCGAAAGTTGGCTGACAGTCAACATGAGCGACTACTTCTGGCACTAGTAAGCCCTGATAAGAATCTGATTTTCCAGAAAAGACGAAAAAAAGGCGAGCGATTCAGGCACGTTCGGTGTGAACGATGTTCGTCACGTGATCTTTGTGGAAAAATGATGGACCGGACGAGTTCTGGAAACGAATTCAGCTATCCATTCCATTTCCTGCAGAATAATCGTATTCAACGGTTCCGTATAACCGCCGCAGCCGGACAAACGTGAGATCACGAGGGCAGGGCCTCGACGATTCATGGCCAATGGCCTAGTCTTGCAGGTTGCTGCCGAGGTAGTTGCTCAAGACCTCGGGCGGCGTCGGCGACCGGAAACAAATGAGGCAAGCCCGAGGAAGACCATGAATGCCACGGAAGGCTCGGGCACAACCGCACCAACGGTTCCCTGGAGGTCGATCACGAAGTTGGTGGGAATCGTATCTACAGGAAATGGGATAGGAGTCGGTAGGTTGGTGAAGACCTCTGTGTCATTGATCTGGAGGGAAAGGTCACTTCCGCTAATGGAAAAAGTCCCATCGAAAGCATTGTTTTGGCTGCCGAGAAAAGTGAGATCCAAGTTGATGGCCGCGTCGATGCTGAGGTCAATCGAGGTGAGAAGGCCATCGGTGAAAGTGATTTGATCGGCAGCGTCGAGTGCACCGAAGGTGAATGACGACGGCGCATTTAGCCAAGTGAGTAGTTCCGCAGGTGAAATGTCCAATGTTGTCAGGCTGGTAAGGTCGATAGAGTCGATGGCGACGATCTCTACTCCTGATCCGGTGAGTCCGGAATCATCGAAGGTGAGGGACCCTACGGCGAACGCGGCTTCTGAGGGGAAGACGTCAATGTTTGAACCAAGGGGTGCGGCTCCAGGGTTTCCAAAGTCTGCAATGAGGTAGGCTGCATCGGCGTCGCCAGCGCCTCCGTCTCCGCGACTGATCTGGGCGAAGCTTCCGGTGAAGGAGGATTCGGAAATGAATCCGGCGCTGTCCATCGTGCTGGCCAGGTTGATCGTCGCTCCATTGGCATGGGTGAGGCTCAAGGCGAATACTCCAAGGAGAAAGGACGTTTTAATTGGATTCAGTTTCATGAGGAATTCAGATTTGTATTGAGTGTATTGGTTCTTGGCTGAGAGGACCTTGGCGGAAGCTACGATAGCGCAGTCTAGTGACAATAGTAAGATCGACGTGAGAAAAAAAGAGTGATGCCCGCGCAGGCGAAGATTTATTTTAAAATCCTTTAGCTTGGATTCAGGGGGCTTCAGCCGATTAGTTGCACTCCTTTAGCCGCTGCTTGCACCCGAATCTGGGGTCGTAGAGCTACGGTTCTCCTGGATTGGACTGGTCAATGAAAAGGGGAGCAGCCGAAACGGCCGCTCCCCTGCGAATGGTTCGATCAACTGCGTAGTTTGAGATTCAATCAGGCGCGGCGTCGACGAGTCACGCCGAAAAGAAGCGTGCTGATGAGGAACAGTGCCGATGATGGCTCGGGAATGACGCTGAAATTCGTGATGATATCTCCGTTAGCATTGAAGACTGAAAGTGTGCCACTCTCTCCCAAGAATGGGTCGACGATGTAGAATGCTGTCGCTCCATTGCTGTCAGGGCCACCGTCGGGTCCACCATTCAGGCGTCCGCTCGTGCTGATGTTCGGCGTCGTACCGCCAATTTCATCAGTGTTGTTGTTGATCTCGTTGTCGAGCATACCGCGGGTGGTGTCAGTAACCGTACCGTCTAGAACGCTACTCGGGTAGGAGCCGGGAAGGAGGGCTGTGTTCAGGCCATATGGCACATTCTGGTCATCGACTCCGATGGTGAACGTCCCTCCGGAGGAAAACGAGTTTCCAGTGAGACTGATGTTGTCGAACGGGATGCCAGCAAGGCTGGACCCGGTGAAATCCGGAACGCCGGGCGCGTTGAAATCAAGTGAGTAGGACAATTCGGTGGGGACGCCGCCAAGAATGGTGAGACTCGCGGAACCGAATGTCGTCGACGTCGGAAGGAGGAACTTGTTGCGTTGGGCGGTCGGGTTTCCCAAACCGTCGGTGACGCCAAAGTCCGAGATGTCTTCCAAGCGCCATGTGTCGGCTTCCAAGCGCTCAAGAAGTGGCGAGTGAAGCAGGAACTGTGTGCCCGCACTTATATTGGTGGTGAAAACCCCGTCGGATCCATCCCAGTCCTTGATATAAAATTGACCATCGAGTCGGAGAACGTCATCACCGCTGCCGGGTGTGGTCGCATTGGCAAGCTGGATGAATGTGTTGAGTGCGTTCCCGGGAACGTAAGGATTGTACTGATCTGGGCCGCTGAAACTACCAGGTGTGAGACCCGCCGTAAAGTTGACGAGGATACTGTTCGCGTAGGTGGAGACCACGCTCACCGCGAGGATGGCAAATACTTTTGTTTTCATGATGGGTTGATGTGATAGGGAGACAAAAAGGTGGAATTGCTCCAAGAAGACATGTTCTAACAAAATGCATCAACCTGTGCTGACGTTTGCTTGCAAAGAATTGTCGCTGGGTGCGACAAATTCTAGAGTGGGATTACCCGCGTTGGCGTCTGATCAAAAAGCCGGGGATAGTCACAAGTGCGACGAGAACAAGTCCCGATGGTTCGGGGATGGCGTTGACCGTGCCAGTGGCGTTGAGCGTGAATGTGCTGCTGACATCGGCACCGGGTGGGAAGCCGCCGATCGGAACTCCTCCGAACGGGTCCGCTACAAGCTGGTTCTCGTTGATTTGTAATGATATATCACTTCCTGAAATCGAGAATGTTCCCTGCCATGTGGTGCTCGTCACTGTAGCGTCCGTGAGACTTGCGATGTTCGTGGTGTCCAACGCGAAAAACAAGTCCACCTCGAGATCAACTCCAGAGAGGATGCCGTCCTGAAACGTGATGGTATCGGCTGCATCAAGGGCACCGAAGGAATAAGCGCCGGTCGGCGTGAAGGCGAACCAGTTCGTCATGTTGATGTCACTAGAGAGGTCGAGGGCAATACTGCTGATGGCGAAGTTGGAGGCTCCGACTGGAAGCACTTGAGATTCGTCGTAAGTGAGAGCGCCGATGGAGAACGCTGTCTCGGTAGGGAAAATGTCGAGCCCGCCGCCGAATTGAAACGGATTTGGGGATCCCAAGTCGTTCAAATCGTAGAGTCCGTCCCGGTCGCCGGCGAAGGCATCGTCTCCGTCATTCGGAGACCCGTTGATCGATCCGTCACCAAGCGAGATCATCGCGAAGGAGCCCGTCCTTGCGCTTTCGGAGACGTAGCTGTCGCCGGACATGGTGCTGGCGAGGTTGAGGATTGTTGCTGCATGAAGGAGCGACGGACATACTACAGTCGCAAGAATACACAGTTGGAAGCACAAGCGCGTGTTTTTAAGATTGAGCATTGCGAATCGTTTAGCGCGATTGGATTCTGCGACGAAGCGCAAGCGCTACTCCACTGCAAAGGAGCATGAGGGTGGAAGTTGGTTCCGGCACGACGGCAGCGATGGAACCCGCACGGTTGAGGACGAATTGGTTGTTGGAAGGACCGAACAAGGTGAACACGTCCTGGGTCACATCGACGTCAAAGGCAAACTGATTGCCGGAAAATGTCAAGGTTCCGTCGTAGGTCGCGGTTGCCGATTGGTCGGAAGTCTGAAAGGCAAATCCAGGGTTACCTAGAAGGCGAACGGAAATGCCCACGTTCATCACGCCGTCGATGGAAGTCAGCTGCCCGTCGGTGAATCCAAGCTCCAGACTTCCGGGGATTGAGGATGAGAAAATCGAGTAGTCCCAAGCAAATTCGTTGCCGACATTGCGCGGACTATTGAACGGGCTCAATTCGTCGAGATTGAACGTGAAGTCCGTGACCGACAGCGAGATTGTGTCGGGTCCCGCAGGAGCGACCTGGGATTCGTCGTAGGTAATCGTACCAAAATTTGTCGTGTTGAAGTCCCCATCGGTTGTTGATGTGTTCACAACGGCAAACGGAAACGGAGTGTAGTCGTTCGCCGAGGATAGCTTCTCCGCGGGAACAAAAACCCAAAGGCCCGAACCGGTATCGAAGTAGTACGGATAGTCCGCGCCAACGGGTTCCGTGCTTTCATTGTTGAAATTCGCCAGTGCCGCGTAGCCGATGTGGTCGCTTCCAGAAAGACTGATAACGGTCGCGCCGTGGATCTCGAGAGCCGTCGAAGATAACAACGCCAACAAGAAGAGGGAGGATGAATTCTTCATGAGAATAGAGTTACGTGAATCTCCACCAACCCGAAGTGATGAGTGCGTGCAAGCCGATTTTTGCCCGATTTTGGCGCATCTTTGTTGAATACTGGTGTTGGAGCGGGATACCGGCTACTGTTCTGGTGGCAATCAGGCGATAGCGGCTGTAGCACCCCGCGATTCGAGTGCCTTCAGGAGGTCGTCTACCCATCCGTCGAAGTGGTCTTCAAAGTCGAGATCGCAATCGAGGCGCTGCATCATTCTCTTTGCTCCGTGGCGTTCCAGTTCGCTGTCTATATCCTTCCCGAATTGGCAGAAAAGTTCGTAGGCGGTGTCTCCGAGGGCGAGAACGGCAAAGCTTGTTTGCTCTAGCTCCATCGGGTCCGCACCCCTGAATGCCTCGTAAAAGTCGCTCGCGGCCATAGGAGGTTCACCGTCACCCCAAGTACTGACGATCGCGATGAAGGATTCGATTTCCCGAAGATCCTCAAACTTGAGATCCTCAATGTCGATGACTCTCGACTCAAAGCCTCTACCATACAGTCTGTTCTGAGTCTCTTCGGCGAGGTCCTGCGCATTTCCTGTTTCCGTGGCAAAGGCAATAGTGATCATAGTCTATCAGAGGATCACCAGTTAACTTGGAAAAGCGGTGAGATTGATCGTTGGCTGGTAAAGAATCTGCCCCTGTTTGCACTTTCCAATCCTAATCACCGAATTCGAGGATCCACGCGCTTAAGGTGAGAAGACGGTTTCGTTTAAGATCCTGAACCCGTAAAACTGATCCAGCGTGGTGTCATTCCCGTCCAGCGTCGCGAAATCGGGAAGCTCTGGATTATTCGGATCAATGAAGCGTTCGACAAGAGTGGAGCCCCGGGCAGATGATGTGACTTGATCCAAGTCAGGGTTGAAAGTTTTTGCTGATGAACTGCGTGCTTTCTTGATCGTTTCCACTTTGTAATGAACACGGAACGTGTTCGAGCGGACGGTGAGGCGTGGATAAATGGTAGTGTAAATTCGCTCCTTGCTGTTGTCCCCGGTTAGGAGGTGACGTCCCCAGTATCCGCCGAAGAGAGACTTCGATTTCATCATCGCGAGGGAGGTGTTTATTTTGGGATCATCAGGAACCACGTGAAGTTCGCAAACTTCCGAGGCTGACCGGAAGAATTCCATGGCATTGAATTTTTCTTCGAATTGAAGAAGGGTTTCCTCCACTTTGACGGGGTGGCGGTATTGCTTATCAGAAGGGACTGTTTTGTAGGTGACGCCATCGAATGTCGGAATGGCAAAGACCTTCTCATTTTTCAAGACGGCATGCATTCCGGTGGCACGACGTATGTGACTGAAGGGCAGGATTTGGTAGTTCATGTTGATCTTGCCCGCTGTCGAAAATGGCTCACTAATGGCGTACGGTTCGACTACCGGCATCCAGAAAAGGTCGAGGAACAGATGATCCGGTGGCGAGATGACCCCGTAATGCTGGCTACTAGCCTGAGTTGGCGCCGGTCGGAAAAGGAGGGTTTCCCAAGGAATGTTGTCGCGGATTCCGGTGGGTATGGAGCCCAGCATTCCAGGTGACGGTACGGCTTTGTTAGGCGCGTAAAACGTGGGAGAAACTGGCCGCTTTGCACGATTCGCCGAATTGAATTCGAGATCATCGAAATAGGGGGTGATTGATCCCCCTCCCATTCCCCGGACATCGCCGTCGTCTGGACGATTGATGTAAGCGCCGGGAGGAGCTGAGGCGTAGCCGTTGTCCCATTCACCATTGAATCGTGGGTCACCGTTGCCGCGCCGCCTGTCTGCGTCCGCTCTTCTGTCGTTTTGATAACCATTGGTGTTCGGTTTTACCGAAAAGTCCGGATAAACATTGTTTGAGAAACGCGCCCACGAGAGGGAGTTTTCAAGAACGGCTCCGTGGATGCTGCTGTTCCCGGATTCCGTGAGGGCATGTGCCATTCTTTCCACGCTGTCTCCGGGTGCTCTTGGAAAATCGCCGTAATTGGGATGAGGCACAAAGAGATCGGTGGGGATGACTCGTTTCGCAGCAACAAGACGATAGTCGTTATGATTCGGAACAATGGACCGAACTACGTCGTTGGCCTCGTCGATAAGCAGATCGGGATCGGTGATGGATGCTTGAAGGCGCGACTCAAGGTCGAAGAGCCTGGGGTCGCCATCGCCGACGAAGCCGGGGGCGGGAAAGCCGCTGTCGGGAGAGTCAGGGAAGACCAGTTGGAAGGATTGAATGATTCTTGAATTAGGGGGCGCTGCTTCACCAGAATCCGGGCGCTTGTTGTAAAGAACGATCCGAAACGGAGCGTCCGCGCTATTCCCTTCGAAAACAAGACCCGCAGTGCCTGGAGGAACGAGGAAATCCTTCCAGACCACGGGGTTGTTGGCAAAAATCCTGGGACCGGCGTTTGCTCCCCAAGTTATCCAGCCGTTTTTCGGACTTGTGTCGGGCTGGATGATTCCGTTGTCCTGAAGAGTGAGCGTCTCCTTGATTCCATTGATGACAGTTCCGTTTGCATCAACTGGAGAAACAGAGAAGGAGGGAGGAGGTATGGCTCCGGCGTCGAAGTCATCGTTCCCGCCCCCGTCGATCAAGATGGATCCAGTAGGCATCAATCCCGTCCATCCGTGGGCGGGCGAAAAAGCTTCCAGCAATAGTCCGACTTGGATGCGTTTCGTGCCGGGGACCGGTATTTCATCCGGCGCGCCGGGCCAATTGTCGGATTTGCCCTGGATCGAGCCGTCCGCGCCTACCTCCGCATTGCAATGGAAGAGAAGTGCGGCCTCGCTGATTGTCATAATGCGACCGATTCCTTTTGGAAATGGTTGCCTCGCATCTTGCCAGATTTGATCGTAGCTTTTTCCCGGTGGCACTAACATAAGCCCTGAAACCTGGCCATGACCTTCGTCACCTTGCTCTCCGGTGAACTGCTTGGAGGCGTCAGCGAGATGCGGATCAAAGAGGTTGGAGCACCGAATGTAGTCGAAGATCTGGGCAAGGATCTGATCTCGGTCGCTGTCTTCGTCCGATCCATATTTGTTGCTGAAGGCCGCGTCATGCCCGGGGTGAGGCCTCGATGTCAATTGCTTGAGCCAATCGAAGAGCTCCGCATTGCGTCCATTGGCGGATTCATAGAATTCGCGAATAGGATCAGAAGCAAATTCGCGTTGGTAGAAGTAGGGGAATCCTCCCGCTGAGGCGCAGAATGCAATGAGTTCGTCGCTGGGTGTTCCATATTGAGACTGGTTTCTCGATGTGAAGACATCCGCATGCACGGGCCACATCGCTATCCTTGGGCAGCCGAACAAGTTCACTTCGGGAGCGCGGCTGGATGTGGTCAGGAAGAACCGCAGCTGGCGGGGGTCGAAGCCCGTGGGATTCCGCTCAGGATCAAAGGTCAATTCATCCACCGAAGCATAGAGTGCCTCTTGTGCCCTCGGCATCACATAACCATCTCTCTGGGAAACAGTGCCCGCTTCGGACCCACCGAAACCGACGCGAGGGTTCAGGGCATGAAGCTGCCGGATGATTTCAAGATCCGAAGATTCATTCGGGTCCAAGATGTCTCCGGGGGCGAGAACGGGACTCAGTGAGGTCGAGGCGGGATGTCCGGGATAGCGCGAGTATTCTCCGTAGACGGGTTGGAATTTTCCTAGAGCGCGATCTTGATTGGTATTCACCCTTGGTGTGTCCCAATGGCTTCCCTCTACGGACGTATTGAGATTGATCTTCGACGTTTCGTCATCGGTCCAGAACGCCATGCGACCAACGATTGGATTCTCCGGTGTCGGATCAATCGGGCCAGTGAAGTTCCCATCTTCGTCTAGAGTTCCCAACGTTCCGTCCTCGAGCAAATAAAGCCAGGCTACGGGCATGGGTAGACGCTGGGAGTTTGCTTCAGCTCCCGGTCCTACTGTCCCGTTGAGCGAATCTTCCTCGTAGGAAAAACCTTCGACAGACAAGGCCTCGTCCGCGTTCGACGCTCGTGGGTCAAGGATTGGAAAGTGAAGCACGAGTTCACCGTTTTTGCGCCGAGCGACGGGGGCATTGAGATCGGTGAAGCTCTCAGGAATGGAGTCCCAATAGGACGGAAGATCATCCAGAAGCGGTTCTTGCCGATCTCGCACTACCATTTCTTTCGCCGAGTAAAGTTTGAAAATCTCGCTGGGAAAGCCGTCCAACTTGGCGGTGCGAATTGCTCCCGGTTGGCTAGCCCAGATTGTCTCGGGATTCTCCGTAGCCGCGCGAATCTGACTGATGATCAGAGAAGCAGGTGATTCGGTTAGAATCCGTGAACGGGCGCTGGCTACGACCCGTTTTGCCGCCTTTTGCTCCTGAGAGGAGATGGCAAAGATCGCGGTCAGTAGAACGACCATGAGGCTCATCAGAATGAGCACGGTCATGATGGCGACTCCGCGGTCCTGTCTCGGGCCACGCTGCCTGGAGGGTGTTACCTCAAATTTTATCAAGGGGTCAATGGCGTGACGGACGGTCTCGGGGAAAAAATGGTCGCGAG
>JBCDHN010000022.1:0-10917 GCA_038749915.1 Verrucomicrobiota bacterium
GATGATTACAGCAACCTGCTGCAGGTCGTGTATTGGGATTAGGAATTCGGTTGGCGTTTTATGGCATTTGCTGAAGATCTGCGGAGATCAAAGAAACGGGGAGTTGCATCAAGTCGGACTGTGATCGTCGAGATGCCGCCGGCGTTCCCGGTTGATTGAACGCCGCGTCTACAAGGGGGAGGATTCAGTGCGGCTGTTCTGGGCCGTTCTGGTGCTTGCTGGTTGGCCGCCTCCTCCTTCGCCGCCGCCACCTTTTCCGCCTTTGCCACCCTTACCGCCCTTGCCTCCTTCCCGGCTGCCGGGATCGCCTTTCTCTCCCTTGCCGCCTTTTCCTTTTCCACCTTTTGCTCCCTTGCCCCCACCATCGGGTCGGCGGCCTTCGGTTCTCTGGCTGGGGCGGGCGCTTTCTTCGCCTTTGGCGCCGGCTGGTTTTGACTCGCCTGGCTTCAACTGATGATCGTTGAAGCGGATCGCGATGACTTCACCACCGGAGAGCGAAATCTTCGCGGTCACGGAATCGAGGTTGGAGCGCTCGCCCTCAATTTCCACCATGCGCCAACCCTGGGCGTTGCTATTGGCTGAAACCACATAGGATTCCATTTTCGCGGTGTCGAGGACGGTGGCGATGGATTCACCGCCAATGGTTGCGATGCCGGTGAGGACCAAAGAATCCGAAAGGTTGAGCGATCGGGTGAAGGGCGAATTGCTTAGTAGATCCTTGAAGTCTTCCTCACTGACCGAGGCGGGCGCTGCCGGTTCTTTGCCGGAAGCGGAAAGAACGGAGAGGACGGCAGCAATAACGCATAGTGGGAAGACATGCATCGTTTGGTCTCGGTTCCGGTGGGAGGTTCAGGTTTGGGAACTGCTTTCCCCCGGCCCGTGAAGGCTTGGGGGAAAGCGTTGGAATAGGAAATTCTAGAGGACAGTGCCTCCTGTGACCTATTCGGCTTCAGGGCGTGTGGGAACCTGGCCACCTCCCTGGTCTTCGTCTTCGCCACCCTTACCGCCTTTGCCACCTTTTTCGCCACCCTTGCCGCTCTTACCTCCTCCTTTGCCACCTTTTCCTCCGGCTTTGCCAGACTCAAGCAGAGCCACGAGCTCCTTCATGCTCAGTTTGCCGTCACCATCCGTGTCCCCTTGCTTCATCATCATTTCGGCACGCTCTTTCATCGAGCCACCGCCTTTGCCACCCTTCTCACCGCCTTTTCCACCCTTATCCTCAGCCGAAGCGAAGTGAACGAGGGACAGGGCGCACAGGATGCTTACAGATATAGTCGCGAGCTTTTTCATAGTCTTTGTTTTCGTATTGGTTAGTTGTGGTTTTTCTCAGATTCGTCCGCAATGATGCGGAACTTCATTCGTTGATGGTGGTTTCAATCATAGGATCCTGGCTTGAAGCCGATCTTTCGAATCCGCCAGAAACCAAACCCCGAGCTTTGTGAGCAGTTTCTCTATTGGGATGAATTCCCCCTTTTTAGTGACGAATCCACCAGCCCCCTTTTGACGATCCAAGCCCAAACGTGACGGAATCTCTCACATCATCATCAGCAGCACTACCCGAAGCGTCTCCGGACTGGAAGCGGCTTTTGCGTAACGCGGCTGTTTATCTCGCAATCTGGTTCGTGCTGTTAGTTGTGCTCGTTGCCCAAACCTCGTGGGGAACGGTCTTGAGTTGGCCGCTTGCGATGGTAAAAGTCGTCCGGATCTGGGCTCCGTGGGTCGTGCTCGGGCCTTTGCTTTGGTGGCTGGTGAAGCGGTTCCCGCTCTTTGGCGGAAGTAGGATCCGCCACCTTGGAGTGCATCTGTTGGCCTGCCTGGTGATGATCGCACTGGCGGAAGTTCTCGTCGCCTTCGTGGTTTTTCCCATCACGAAACCGGTCCTGGCTCAGGCGATTGTGAGCGAACAGGAATTGGCCCGCGAAACTCGAGGGAACCGTCCCCGTCCCATCATTCGCAATAACGACTATCGACTTCGATCGAGGCAAATGGTGCGGAAGGCCCAACTCTGGCTGCTGCTCTATTGGGTTTTCGCACTGATCAGTACGGCGGTTTTGCAGCGGCGAGCTGCAGAGGAGAAGACGCGCCGGGAACTGGCGCTGCAGGGTGATTTGGTGCAGGCACGCTTCCGCGAATTGCAGAGTCGCCTCAATCCCCACTTCTTGTTCAATGCGCTCAATTCCATTGCCGCGCTGATCCAGGTGGATCCGGAAAAGGCGGAGGAGATGGTGACACGGCTTTCGACACTTCTGAGAAAGGTTCTCGCATCTGGCGAACAACTTCTGATCCCTCTGAGCAAGGAGTTGAGTCTTTTGCGCGACTATCTTGCGATTGAGCAAGTCCGGTTTCCCGATCGCCTGTCCATCGTTGAATCGATCGACGAAGCAACGTTGGATTGCCTCGTTCCGCCTCTCACCTTGCAGCCGATTGCCGAAAACGCGATCAAGCATGGCATCGAGCCAAAAGGCGATCCTTCCCAGCTGGAGATCATCGCGAAACTTGAGGTTGATCGAGTCACGCTTGAGATCATCGACAATGGCATCGGCTCAAACGGCGAATCACAGGAAAGCGGGCTCGGCATCGGTTTGCAAAATGTCAGGGGGCGATTGGACACCGTCTTCCCCGGAGAGGCAGAATTATCCGTGAACCATCCTGTGGACGGAGGAACCGCGGTCGCGATTTCAATTCCCAAAACCGAGGAAGGAAAAGAGTCAGAGTGAATGCGGACAAGATTCAGTGTTTCCTTGTAGATGACGAGCCCCTGGCCCGACAGCGGATGAAGCATCTGCTTTCCAAGTTTTCCGATATCGATGTGATCGATGAATTTGGCAATGGAGCAGACTGCATCGAAGCAACGCTCAAAGACTGCCCGGATCTGATCTTTCTGGATATCGGTCTTCCGGATTACAATGGCTTGGAGGTGGTGTCGGAATTGGTCGTGGAGTTGGAGCACCTTCCAATGATTGTGTTCGCGACGGCCTATGACGAGCACGCTCTGGCTGCGTTTGAACTCAACGCTTTGGACTATCTGCTAAAACCGATCAGTATGGATCGGCTTTCCACGACGGTGGAGAGAATTCGCGATACGATCGCCTCACAGTCTCGGCCCGCAGAAGAAGAGAAGCTCCGCAAATGGATGTCCTCACAAAGTCGCCAGGATGATGCGGAATATCTGAAGCGCGTTGAAATCAAGGAACGAGGTGGAACGATCTTTGTGCCGGTCGAAGAGGTCCATCTTTTTCAGGCGGACGGCAACTATATTGAGGTCCACGCCAAGCAGGGTGTATCACTATTGAGGATGACAATGGCAAAGCTGGAATCACAGCTCGCGCCGGATCAATTTGTCAGGGTGAGTCGCTCGGGAATCGTCGCGGCTGCGAGGGTCAAGTCGATTGAAAAGAGAGGCCGGCATGATTCCTGGGTCAATCTCGATACCGGTGATCGGGTTGGAGCGACCCGGAATTTAGACAGTCTCGGCGAGACCATCAAGAAACTCGGGTGAGTCGGCCATGTTTCTCGAACGCACTCGAGTCTAAGCCGCCGCTTCAGCCGTCGATGAGTCGGGAACTTCTTTGTCGTCCGAGAGAGCATATCGAAAACCCTTCCCGATATCGTGCAGCACCAGATAATTGATGGGCACGAGAAAGAGGGTGATCATCGTGGCGAAGAGGATGCCGTAGCCCAGGCTGATGGCCATGGGAATGAGGAACTGGGCCTGGGTCGCTTCCATCCGGATTAGAGGGAACAATCCGGCAAAGGTGGTTGCCGAGGTGAGGATGATGGCGCGAAATCGGGCGGCTCCAGCTTCGCTGACCGCATCGAAAACGGAGGCGCCAGCCCGCTTTCGGCGATTGATGTAATCGACCAAGACAAGGCTGTCGTTCACGACCACGCCGGTGAGGGCGAGCATTCCGAGATAACTCAAGATCGTTAGGGGCATTCCGCCGATGTCACCCTTGAAGAAATCCTCGATCAGGTGGCCGAAGACGGCTCCGATCAATCCGAACGGAATCACTGACATGACAATCAGAGGCTGAACATAGGAGCGGAAAGGGATCGCGAGCATGGCGTAGACACCAAACACGACAATAAGCATTCCAATAAACAACCCCTGTTCGTTTTCCTCGGCGTCCTTGGCTTCTCCCACAAAGTCGTAGGTCATGCCTTGGTAGTGATTGCGGATTTTCGAATCGAGCCAGGTTCCAACCTCCAATCGGATCATGTCCAGATCAGCGACTTCCTTGTCGGCATCAGCAGAAATATGCACCGCGCGATAGCGGTTGATCCGCTCAATCCGGGGAAACGTTTTGGCGACCTTGGCCTCGGCAACGGTGGAGAAGGGAACTTCCTGACCGGACTGTGTGCGAATCTTCATCGCTTGGAGCGAGGCCAGCGACTGACGATCTTGAAGTGGGTATCGCAGCATGACCCGGATCTCGTCCCGCTGCCGTTGGAGCCTTTGGACCTCCTCACCGTAGAAAGCTTGTCGCACCTGCCGGGCGAGATCGCTCAAGGTGAGACCGAATTGCTCGGCTTCGGGCCGGATCTCGAGCTGGATTTCGTCGCGTTGACTATCGATGTTGTCCTCGATGTCGAAGAGTCCGTCATAGCTGAGGAGTCGCGCCCTGACCTCACCAGCCAACTGGGAAAGATCGTTGCCATTGTTGCTTCGGAGTTGAACCTGGATTGGGTCGCGCCCCCTCCCGAGTTCGGCTCGAAAGGTCAGTTCCTTGGCACCGACGATACCGCCGCGTTCCATGATTTTCTCCCGCCACCGATTGGTGATTTCCCGGGTATCGACCTTGAGTCCCCGATCTTCCGGTGGGGTAATATAGAACTGGACTTCGCCGCGATTTCCCTGGCCGGTGCGGGATTTACCTTTGGAGGATCCGACACCCTGTCCGCCGGTGGTGCTGAAGACATCCTGGATGATGGAGACGCCGTCGGGACCCACAAATTCCTCGCGCAATTCATTGGCAGCGTCCTCGATCATCTGGACGTGGGCTTTGGTGATCTTGTAGGGCGTGCCTTCCTGCATCGAGAGGCGACACGAAGCGACTTCGCTGGGAATGCGCGGAAATTTCTGCTGCTTGATCTTGCCACCGTAGATCGCGCCCACCATCAAGGTCATCGTCCCGATGAAGATGGCCAGAACGGTGTAGCGATGGTGAAGAGCCATGATCAAAACGGGCTGAAAAATCTTCGCGACAAACCATTCGACACTTCCGGCTACGGCGCGTTGTCCACGATGGAATCCCTGGTAGAGCCGCGAACAAAAACGGGCGACTCGCCTGCCGAAGAAAAAGGTGATCAGCCCCTTGAGCCAATGACGCGGGCTGTGGGTGAGGTGTGAGGGGAGAACCAACTTGGATTCGATGAGCGAGAAGGCGAGAACGCAGATGACAATGGTGGCGATCTGTGGCATCCACGATCTCGTGAAGCCCTTGGTGAAGAAGAGGGCGACGAAAGCGAGCATCGTCGTGAAGACCCCAAACATGACCGGAAGCGTGACTTCCCTGGTGCCATCAATTGAGGCTTGGACCTTGTCCGGGGTTTTCTTCTGGTGTGTGTAGACGTTCTCTCCGGTGACGATCGCATCATCGACGACCACGCCGAGCACCAGAATAAAGGCAAAGAGGCTGATGATATTGATCGTCATCCCGAGAAGAGGCATCAGGGCAAGCGTTCCCAGAAAGCAGACCGGAATTCCCAGCATCACCCAGAACCCGAGGCTGGGTCGGAGGAATAACGTGAGGATGATGAAGACGAAGAGCATCGACTGCCATGCCGAGTTGAGCAGGGTTTCAAGCCGCCCTCTGACAATGACAGAGGAATCTCCCCAAAAGCTGATTTTGACGCCCGGCGGAAACTTGTGGGCGTTTTCTTTCGCATACTGCCGAACTTGCTCAGCCACACGGATTGCACTTTGGGTTCCTTCGCGAAACACCGGGATGATGACACAGCGATCTCCATTGAACCGAACCAGCAGCTCCTCTTCGGTGAACCCGTCTGTTACCTTGGCGACGTCGCCGATGGTGAGCCGGGTTCCATTTTCAAGGGCACGCAAGGTGATGTTTTCAAACTGATCCCGATTGTAGGCTCTCCCCCGCGTGCGAAGGGAAACTTCTCCCGATTCCGTCTCGAGCGTTCCCGCCGGTATATCGATGGAGTATTCGCGGAGCGCGCCCGAGATCTCGGTAAACGTGAGGCCGTATCGCTCGAGCGCTTCCTCATCCACTTCAATGGCGATTTCGTAATCGCGCGTCCCTTGTAGCGATGCATGGGTGATTTCCGGAAGGCTCGTGATCTCATCGCGAATCTGGGCGCCAAGCGTTGCGATGTCTCGCTCGTGCATTTCACCACTAATCACCATGCTGATCACCCAGCGGTCTCTCGTCGCCTGGGTCACTGAAACGCTTTCTGCATCGCCGGGAGGAAAATCGGCGATTGCATTGACCCGCGTCTCGATTTGATCCCGCAGATCGCGAAGATCATAGCCATCCTCGACTTCCACCACAACCGATCCCGAGCTGGAGCTGGCGGTTGAGATCATCTCTTTGATGCCCTCGAGATCCGCGATCGCTTCCTCGACCCGCAGGACGATGGATTCCTCAATCTCCTCCGGGCTGGAGCCGCGATAGGGAGCGCTGATGTTGATCGTCCGGATCTCAGCCTCAGGAAACACCTCCAGGGGAATTTTCCGCAAATATAGAACGGCGGCACCCGAAATCACAATCGCCATCAGGAGCAGATTGGCCGCTACCCCGTTTCGCGCGAAAAAGGCAATCACGTGTCTGCCTCCGTGCTCGGGTTGACGCCTTTGCCCTTGCCGCCTTTTCCGCCCTTGCCTTTGCCTCCTCCCTTTCCGCCTTTGGCCCGGGCGGGTTCCTCTACCCAGGAAGCTACGCCATCAATTGTCGCTGAAACCAAAGCGCCATTGACGGGGTAAGCGATCGGCGTCAGGCAAAGGACATCGCCCATTCTCAGCCCTCCGCTTTTATCGACGACAAAGTGGTCGCGGTCTTCCCAGATTGGAGTGACCGGGGTTCGTTGGATGCGGTTCTCCCGGTCGATCAGGATCACTTCGCCACTCACCCGGACGGCGGAACGAGGCAGCACAAAAACGTCCTCCAGTTTCCGTCCCTTGATTGCAGCATCCACGAACATTCCGATCTTTAGCGGTGCTCCGCCCGGTTTTGCCGCCCGGTAGGGATCGTTGATCTCAGCAACGACAAAGAGCTGGCGGGATTGGGCATCAATCAAGCTGTCGACCCTGACAACCTCACCATTCCAGGAGGATTCGGAGCGACCGATCTTAGCCGTGATGGTAACCTCGGGCCGCTCCGTCAACGTGGCGCGGTTTTCACGATACGATTCCGGCAAATCCACAAATCCAAGCTGATGGTTGTTCAACGGAAGGCGCACTTCCATGACGTCGGTGGCGAAAGCCCGTCCCAGTTGGGTTCCCGTGGAAACGTGCTGCCCCACATCAACCTGCTGCTCGATGATTCGGCCGTCGTAAGGCGCACGAATATCGGTCCGATAGATATCCCGCTCCGCCTGTTTGACGTCTTCTTCCGCTGCCTTGAGTCGAGCCTCCGCTTCCGCCAACTGCGGCTTGCGCAAGACCATCTCAGAAGGGGTTCCCGACCCGAGTCGCCGCCAATTCGCCAGCGCCTGCTCCCCGCGTGCTTTCTCTTCCGTTAAACCAGTTCTCGCCTGGGCGACCAAACTCTGGGTGCGAACGAGCGCGGCTTGGTAGTCCGCTTTCTCGATGCTGATGAGGACTTCTCCTGCCTTGAAAAACCCTCCTTCCCGGAAGTTGGGTGAGATGGATTCGATTCTTCCGCTGACCTGAGGAATCAGGGTGGTTGTCGTTCGTGGCAGAATCGTGCCGCGTGTCGCCAGCAGGATTTGGTAGTTCGCCGGCTTGAGCGTAGCGCCCTCCACATTGGTAACCTGCAGGGGAGGCGACGACTGTCTGGGTTCCGGCTTATTGGCGACGAACCACCAGGCGAGCAAACCGGTCAATGTCAGGATCAGGAAAGGGAGAGAAATACGGAGGGCCAGTTTCATTCACACGTGGCGAGAGAAAACCCGACGTGGAAGTTTGGTTTCAAATCTTGGGACGAATCCGCCGTTTGATGGGATGAAACCGCGCTCCCGGCGATTTTTGTCGAATCGGGCCTGCGAGATTGCAACTATCCCCCAAACGGTTAGTTCTAATTCTCATGAAAACCTCTTTCTTACCCAGCTTCGCGATTTTCGTCCTCTTCCTAATTGGCCCCACGTCCGGATTTGCCGACCCGTCTCAAAACTGGAGCCACTGGAGAGGCCATGACGGAAACGGCGTCTCGACCACGGCCACACCTCCGACCGAGTGGAGCGAAACCAAGAACATCAAATGGAAGGTCGCCATTCCCGGGCGTGGTTCCGGGTCTCCCGTCATTTGGGAGGACAGCGTCTTTGTCGTTTCGGCGGTCTCTGACGAAGCGGCTCCGTCTGCACCTCCCTCTTCGTCGGGAAAAGGCGGGAAGGGTGGCAAGAAAGGAAAGGGCAAGGGAGGAAGGCCGGGAGCTCAACTCACGAAGCTCAGTTTCCAACTGTTTTGCTTCGACCGCGAGTCGGGAGAGCTGAAGTGGAATCAGACCGCGGTGGAAGCAGTTCCCCACGAAGGGACGCATCAGACTAACGGTTTTGCTTCGGCCTCGCCCTGCACGGACGGCGAGCGGGTTTACGCCCATTTTGGCTCTCGAGGGTTGTTCTGCTATGACATGAATGGGGTGCTGCAATGGAGCCGAACTGATTTCGGCAAGATGGAGACTCGAGCCACGTTCGGAGAAGGGAGTTCCCCAACGTTGGTCGGCGAGATGATTCTGGTTCCGTGGGATCACGAAGGGCCTTCTGCGCTGTATGCGTTGGACAAGAAGTCAGGCGAAACCATCTGGAAAACGGATCGGGACGAACCCACCTGCTGGGCGACTCCCCTCGTCGTGTCATCAGACGATGGGAAGCGGCAAGTGATCATGAATGGGCAAAACAAAGCCCGGGCTTATGACTTGGAAACCGGCGAGGAGCTGTGGCGTTGTGGGGGGCAAACGCAACGGCCGGTCGCTTCTCCAGTTCACACGAATGGAATCACCCTGATTGGCAGCGGATTCCGTGGCGAATTTATGGGTGCGTTCAAGCTCGATGGGCGTGGGGACATCGAGGGGACCAAGCACGTGGTTTGGACGACTGGAGATGACACACCGGACATTGCCTCGCCCATGCTTTCCGAAGGCCGGATCTATTATCACAAGGGCAAGTCCGGTATCCTCAGCTGTCTCAATGCGGAAACCGGCGAAATCCATTTTGGTCCGGAACGCATTCCCGGAGTCACCAGCACCTATGCTTCCCCGATCGCGGCTGGTGGTCATGTCTATCTCACCGACCGCGGTGGAGCGATCACCGTGATCAAGGACGCTCCGACTCTGGAAATCGTCGCGACCAACTCTCTCGGAGAAGGCATCGATGCGTCACCGGCTCCCGTCGGGAATCAGCTCTTCATTCGTGGCGCGAGCCACCTTTTCTGCATCGCAGAATAGGGCGAACAACCGGGATTGGGCAGTTTCGTCCCAACTTCTGCGGCATTCGTACCAGTTTGAACACTTTCCCCTTCAAAAGGGCGTTTCACCCCTCATGAACACTCCGACGTCCTCAGCAGCCCGACTCCAACTGCTCTTTCGATTCGTCTTGGTATCTGCGATGGTGGCGACAACGACGGCTCCCCTTCGCGCCCAGAATTCGAGCGAGATGGCGTTTTTCGAGAACAACATCCGCCCGGCGCTGATCAAATATTGCTACGAGTGCCATTCCCAGGAAGAGAAGTCTTCCCGCGGTGGGCTTCTCGTCGACACCCGGCAAGCGATTCTGCAGGGCGGTGACAGTGGTCCTGCGGCGGTTCCCGGCAACGTCGAGGACAGTATTTTCTGGGATGCGATCAACTGGCAGCACGGCTACGAAATGCCGCCGGATGATTTGATGCCTGATTCGGTGATTGCCGATTTCAAAAAGTGGATCGAAATGGGCCTGCCCGACCCCCGCGAACGTGAGGTTGCCGATTTTGCGACCTTTATCACGGAAGAGGATATTGAGGAAGCGAGGGATGAGCACTGGGCATTCCAGCTGCCGCGTCGGCTCAAGGACGCCAGCATCGATAAAATCATCGATTACCAGCTGAAGAAGAAGGGCATTCAACCCAATCAGCGGGCCGACTCCTACACCCTGCTGCGCAGGATCAATTTCGACCTGATTGGCCTGCCACCGACCATCTCCGAAATCGAGGCCTTTCAGTCTGCCTGGAGCCGCAATCCGAATTCCGCCATCCAGGAAAAAGTGGAGGAGCTACTCTCCCGCCCACAGTTTGGCGAACGCTGGGGCCGGCACTGGATGGATGTGGTTCGGTTTTCGGAATCCTCCGGTTCCCGGAGTGTCAATTACCCCAATGCTTGGCGTTACCGCGACTACATCATCGACTCGTTCAACGAGGACAAGCCCTACAACCGCTTCGTCCAGGAACAAGTCGCGGGTGATCTGCTCAAGGCGCCTACCGACGAAGCTTGGCAAGAGAACCTCATCGCGACCGGCTTTCTCGCCATTGGTCTGAAGCATCATGATGAGAAGAATCCGCGTCAGTTTGAGTCGGACATGGTGGATGAGCAGATCAATACGCTTACCCAGGGTTTTCTAGGTCTCACAGTAGGATGTGCCCGGTGTCACGATCACAAGTACGACCCGATCCCGACGAATGATTACTATGCGTTGGCCGGTATTTTCCACAGCACGCAGACGCTCTTCGGGACCATTCGGGCGGCTCAGATTCACCGGACCAGCCCACTTCTGCTGCTTCCGATTCCTGATGATGTTTCCGCAGTGAAC
>JBCDHN010000023.1:0-10866 GCA_038749915.1 Verrucomicrobiota bacterium
CGCGAACGTCTGGAAATGCTGCACCCGGGTAAGCGTAACTTTTGGCTGGAAGATTTAGAGCCGGGTACTCGGGTGGTCTTGAGATTCCGGATGGCGATGAGAGGCGCGCCGCTTCCGCTACTGCGATAAGCGTTGGTAAACTCAAAGTCTTCCAGCTCTATTTTTTGATCGCTGGTCATCGAAACATAGAAGTCTGCATCGAAGGTTTTCTCCATGCTATCCACAGACCGAATCTGCTCCATATCGATATTGAGATAGACAACGGGAACCTGACTGAGTCCTTCTACTTTTGCCTGATATTGTTCTGGGAACAATTTCAGAGTTTGACTTCCGCGAGGGCGCCAGTGCAGGACTTTGTCCTGGGAAACGGCTCGGCTCTCGGTGAACGACCAATTGCGCCACAATCCCTCGTAGACCTGTTGACCGGCTTTGATCTCACGAAGCCGTATGCCAATGTGAGACTGCAGCCCGGCCGGACTGAGGTCGGGCGCGCCGGTTGCTGCATCGGCGATCATGGCGAGCATGTCACTGTAGATAAGGCCGTAGGCGAGGTCGTCGTTGGAGTAATTATCTCCGAGAGCGCCAAAGTCCGGGTGACGGCGCAACTGAGCCAGACGCTCGTTGTCGACATAGGGAATGTCCGTTCCATTTTGGTACAACGCACCGTTGTAGTCGATCCCCTGAAGATTTCGCAAGACCCGCTGGATGGTTCCGGTCGCGAAATAGACGGGCGTCTCGATTCCGGCTTCGGCAAGAGCTTGGAGAATAACTCCGCCACGGAAACTGCCCGCCGCCATGCAGAGGATGGAAGGTTTTCGTTCGCGGATCGAGGCGATGATCTGATCGAGCGCCGCTTTTGAAATGTCACCTTTGGACTCGACCCACAACTCCTCCATGATTTCGAGTTCGTCCTTCAACCCTTCAAGCGCGTTGTGAAACTCGAGCGTGAAGAGGTCATCGTTCACGCCGACGAATTGAACACTGGTGAAGTTGTCGCTGAGAAACCGTTGAAACAAGTCGATGTCGTCGCTGACAGAAGTGGTCAGGGTAAAGATGTTTTCATGGTCCCGGAACAGTTGATCGAGCGAGATCTCCGAAATGAAAGGTACTCCACTTTGGCCGACCAAATCTGTAATCCCGGATCCACGAGATGAACTCCATAACCCGAGCATGGCAATGAGCCGTTCCTCGCCGAGAGCCTCTTGGAATCTCGCTTTGGTTTCCTCCGCGTTTTCGTGATCGTCGAAAAACGTCAGTTTCACCGGTGTGTCGAGGATTCCGCCGTCGCGATTCAGTTCGCGGGCCCGATACTCAAGAAAGCGTTTGATTGCGTCGATCGTTGTCGAAATGGATCCTTCCTGAGAGCTGACAAAAACGGCGATTTGGTAGGGTTTGTTGGAATCGGGATCCGGGGCGGGAGGTTCTTCTGCAGCATTGGCACCTCCACAAAAAAGGGCGGAGAGCAAGAGCGCCACCTTCCATGCATGATTGAGAACGCGACAGGAGAGCATTTGGAAATCGTCTGTTTGATACAAAAAGGACACGCTGATTTTCGCCGGTTGTCAGGCGGTTGCAGAGTGAGGGGAGGGGACGAGCTTGTCAAGTAGCGGGGAGACTCGAAAGAGTGTGTGTCCATTGGAGGAACGCTTCTCCTTATTCAGCATTCTCAATCATAACCAAGCGGCAATTGGGGCAGTAAAAGCCTTGTTTTTTGAAATGACTTGAGAAGACCTGTTTTTCATTCTTTGCCCCATCCTTTTGAAAGAAAAGATGCTGCAGAGACATGCCCACCAAAAAATATCCCAACGCAGTGCCGTGAATTTTGTACTTTCCGGATTCCATTGCGAGGGAACATTTGGGGCAATTCATAGCTGTTTGGTGATGAGTTGTTGATAGTTGTTAGCACCAAGTACTTATCAAAGAATCGGAATACCAGCAGAGTTTCCTTTACTGCCCGAGGAAGCTTTGAATCTGAGTGGCTCCTAAGAAAGCGCCAAGAACGCGGAACTTGACGAGAGGCGTTACGCCATCCCTGTTTCGGCCATGAAAAACCCTTTTCTATCTGTCCTATCCCTTCTTCTCACATTCACGACACTCTCTCAAGCCGAGGAAGGATGGATTTCGCTCTTCAATGGCGAGGATTTGAGCGGTTGGACGATCAATGCTGAGGGTGCTGAAGGAATCTGGACGGTGAAGGATGGGGTGATTGATTGTCAGCCGGATGCCGCGATCAAAGGGGACAAGCATTTGTGGACGGAGAAGGAATTTGGTGATTTCACGCTTCACGTGGAGTGGCGGATTAAGGAGAAAAAAGGGATCTACAACGTGCCGGTGATTTTGCCGGATGGTTCCTACGAGCTGGGAGCGGACGGGAAACGCATTGTGAATCCTCAGCCCGGTGCAGACTCCGGAATCCTGACGCGTGGATTTCCGAAAGCTCAGGTGAACATTTGGTGTTGGCCGATTGGTTCCGGAGAGGTGTATGGTTACCGCAACGACGGGAAGCAAAGTCCTGAGGTGAAAGCCGGCGTGACCCCAAAAGTGAATGCCGACAAACCAGTTGGAGAGTGGAACACCTTTGTGATTACGGTGAAAGGTGATCGCCTGACCGTGGTGCTGAATGATCAAACCGTGATCGAGAAGGCGCAATTGCCAGGAGTGCCGGAGAGCGGTCCGATCGCCCTGCAACATCACGGCGGATACAATGCGGAGAAGGATACCTGGAGTGGAGCTTCCAGCCTGGTGCAGTTCCGCAATATCAGGATCAAGGAATTATGACCGGAGCTGGGGACGATGACGAGGACGGCTATTATGCCGTAATTTTCTCTTCCCAGACATTTGGGCCGAATCCGGAATACGACGCCATGGCTGAGCGCATGGTGGAACTGGCGGCAGCACAACCAGGATTTCTCGGAATCGATTCCGCGCGCGGATCGGACGGGTTTGGGATCACGGTCTCCTATTGGGAGAACGAAGCTTCAATCCACGCCTGGAGGCAAAATGCAGAGCATCAGGAAGCACAACGTCGTGGGAAAGAGGAGTGGTATCAGGACTACGATCTCCGCATCGCGAGAGTCTGTCGGGAATATCGCAAACGTGGCTGAGGATCAGGTGAGCCCGGGAATGGGATCGCCGTGATAGACGAAATGCGGCCGATCGATCGGGTCATGCCATTTGACGGATTTGGGTAAGCCAAGGGCTTGGTAGATCGTCGCGGCGAAGTTCTCCGGAGTCTGGGGATCGCTCGCCGGATAACCGCCGATTTTGTCTGAGGAGCCGATCACCCGACCGCCCTGGATTCCGCCTCCGGCGAGAAGGACGCTCTGCACCGCGCCCCAGTGGTCGCGACCGGGAAGCTTCTTGCCTCTCAGCGTGAAAACCTTGGGCGTTCGCCCGAATTCACTCGCCATCACCACGAGCGTTTCTTCGAGCAAACCGCGTGATTGGAGATCATCGAGCAAGGCGGAAACTGCGCGATCCATTGGAGGAAAGAGGAAGTTTTTGAGATTGGGAAATGCGGCCTGGTGAGTGTCCCAGGTTTCATTGTTCCCCAGATTTACCTGAACCAACCGGACCCCGGCTTCGACCAATTGGCGTGAGAGGAGCAAAGACCACCCGAAAGCGTTGCGCCCGTAGGCGTCCTGAAGCTTGGGATCAGCGCTATGGACATCAAACGCCGCTTTGCTCTTCTCGTCGAAGAGGAGGTCGGCGGCGATGGACTGGTAACGATCGTGCGACCGGGTTTCGAGCAGGTTTTCAAGACCGGCCTGTTGCTGGTTCAGATGTTCGAGGAGTCCGAGTCGATCGCGCAGTCGATTGAGATCCATGCCCTCCGGTAGCGTCAGGCTGGGAGCGTCGAACCGAAAATCCTTCCCATCCTGTTGACCGTGTTCGTGATGAAAAAGGTAATCGGGGTAGGCGCCGTAACTGGCGGCATTGGTGCGACTTGCCTCAAGGAAGAAAGGCTCGCGATTCGGGCCCATCTGTCCGGCGAATTGGCCTGGCAAAGTACGGCCGGTGCGATGGACGATCTTGTCTGGCAGGACGATCGCCGGTGGCAGGTTGTTCCGGGCCGGGGCGACCTGATTGGCGATGGCCGCGATCGATGGCCAGTCACTTTCCTTGGGTTTGCTGGGATCGAAACCGTCAGGAAGGTCGGATCGTCCCGTCAGCATCATATGATGACTGTGGGAATGCTCATTCGAAGAGTGAGTCAGCGAACGGCAGATCGACCACATCTCGCTGCGCTTTGCCAGTTCCGGCAGGTGCTCGGAGATGCGGAGTCCGGGCGTCCGAGTTGGGATTTCTCGAAACTCACCCCGAATGTCCGCGGGCGCATTGGGCTTCATATCGAAACTCTCATGCTGGGCGAGACCGCCGCTCAGGAAAATGTAGATTACGTTTTTGGCAGTGGCAGGGATGGCGGGCTTTCCGTTGTTGTCCGCCATGGAGTTGAGTAATCCCAAGTGGTTGCCGCCCAGCCCGAGCAGTCCAATGCCGCCAGCGCGGATCATTGCGCGGCGACTGGGACGAGGATGGAGAAAGAAACTCATCGGAATGCAGGAAAAAATTCCGTTGTTCATTCTAACACGGTCAGGGTTGTCCCAAGCTTTCAGAGTTGGATGTTCACCCGAGAATTCCAATGGTGTTTTAGTCTCCTTGATAGACTTGAAATGGTGAAAATCGGCCTTTCGTCATTGATAACCGGTTGACGTTCAGGGAAAACTGTTCGAAGGGAATTCCGGCCAGAGCTAGAATCACTATCAACATCCGATATCTATGATCTGTTTTTCGAAGCTGCGGCTCTCGATTTTTTCACTGGCTTTTTTTGCCCCCGGTTTCGCGTTTGGGCAGAGTGCAGCCTGCAACGCCTGGAACCTGATTCCCGACACAGCAGTCGTTGATCTTCGTGTCACGAACCCGCTGACCAGTGGCATCCTCGCTCCAACCCTGTTCGCGTCGGGCGAACGTTTTTCCGTGGATTTCAATCTGGTGACCAACGGTGGAGCGAGCCTGTCGGATCTGACCTTCGGATTCCGGCAAGGCGGAGTGTTTACGACTGGATTTCCCACAGTCTTGGTTATGCCGCCGGCCCAGAATTTCGGGACCCTGACGTTTGTGAATGGGATCACGGGATTATCGACTCTGGACTTTACCGCGATTGATACCACGGGTCTGGCCGATGTCATTCAGGTGCAGTTCACCAACTTTGGCTGCACCGTGCCGACCCCGCCCCCGGCTGAAGGCGCTCCGGAAACGGGAACAACACCTCCGGCCCCAACTCCGGATCCGGTGACCCCCGAGACGACCGAAACCAATTTGGTGATTGATGTTGCCCCGATCGTGTCATTTCAGGAAACCAGTGAAGTTCATACCGCGTTCAGCCAGTCGAATTTCATCACCTTCAGCGGAATGCTGGAAGGGATCCGCACCCGAATGCGGACTCATCACGCAGGCCGACACTACTTTCATCAACCTCAGGCACCGGACCAAATCATCGATGTTTTTGACCCCAAAGCTCCGATCATCGTTCCCCAGGAAATTCCGAACCGCTTTCAGATTTTTGCACAGGGGAACCTGAATCTTCAGGACAAAGATGCGATTCGTGACGATCCCGGTTTTGACGGGCAGATGGAGACCGGTAGCGCCGGACTGGAGTACTTTTTGACACCCAACTGGCTGATTGGGGCGGCGATCACCAGTGGTGAAAACGAACTCAATATCGAAGGACTCGGACGAGGCGAAGTATCGGGTGAAGTGCTCAACCTCTACACCTCCTTTTTTCGCGACGGCTGGTATGCTGACCTGCGCTATGCCCGTGGATGGATGGACTCCCATCTGGAGCGCTACGCGGCGCCTTCGGTTACGACCGTCGCAGAAACGGAGTCTTCATTTCACGCGGTGACTTTTGAGGCTGGGAAGAACTTCCAGGTTGGCGGATGGTTCCACGGTCCGATCATTGGCGGCGACTATCTCACCGGTGGTCAGGACGGGTATCGGGAACGGGGAGGAGGCAATCTCAACCTCATGATCGATGAACAGGACTATTCGTCGTTGATTTCACGGATTGGGTGGACCGTCAGCCGCCCCTTCAATGTTGGGAATGTGCCGGTGATTCCTCAGATTCGGGCTACCTGGGAACGCGATTGGGAAAATGACCCCGAAGCGATCGGATACACGTTTGAGACGTCGCCGATTTCCATTTTCGAAGGAGATGAGTTCGTTGGCTTTGGCGATCGACCCAGCGGAGAAATTCCGATTGAGGCACCGGGCCAGGACTGGCTTTCATTGGGGGCCACCCTCTCGGTCTATCTCGGGAAGGAACAACGATGGAATGTGGCGCTGAACTATGAAACCCAGGTGTTCAGAAGGGATTACTCCGAGCACTTCGGCTCATTGCGGGTGGGATTCAGTTTTTGAAAGATCTCATCCAACGATCACGACAAGTCGTTCGGCCGAGCTGAGCGAACAAAATCTTTGCGATCGCCAAGTCTTTCTTCGTTCTGGGCGGTTCCCGGGCTGATTTTTGGTCAAAGTATCGGTGGACGAAAGAGGGACTCTCCCTGATTGGTTTGGGACGTTTTCAGGCAGCTTCGGCGTGCTGAGTGACGTGTATGAACCTAGAAACCTCGTCTTGGCTGCTTGCTCGCTCCCGAGGCGCTTCAACGCTAATCGCCCTACCGTTTTGAAACCGAACGGCTTAGCACCCATGTTGGAAACACCAAACTGCAGACTCCCGGAGGCGGCCTCGTCGCGAATCGATCGTTTCGCCTTGTCACGAATGATCGCCGGAGTCTGTTTCGGGGCAGCTTGGTTTTTCGGCCTGAGCGTGGGGGCGGTTACTTCTGCCGAAGAACAGTTTGTTGCTCCCAACCGGTCGGACTCCCAATATCGGACGCATATCTTCACGGTCCCGGCTCCCCGGGGAACGATCTGTGATCGAAATGGCGAAGTCCTGGCCCATTCCGTGGTCGCCAGCCGTTGCGCCCTCAAACTTCTCGCGTTTGAGAATCCGGACAACGTGGAGGCGGTCATCGTTCAGGCGCAGTCTCTCGCTTGCGAGCTGCAATCCCAGTTTCCGGCCATCTCGGTTCCCGATCAGGAGGATGTGCGTCGTCATTGGGAATATCGGCGCTGGGTGCCGATGCCGATTTCACCAGTCTTGCCAAAGGATCAGGTCGAAGGTCTGGCATCTCTCATTGAGGAGACTCCGCAACTGATTTCCCAGGCCGTATATTCCAGAACCTATCCTCATGGATCGCCGCTCGCCCACCTGCTCGGTTATGTAAGCCGAACTCGCCCTGATCAATTTGGTCCGATGGCGGCGTCTGAGCACATTTGGTCACCGTTTGATGGCCAGATGGGTATGGAGAAAGCCTTGGACGATGTCCTGCGGGGAGAAGACGGAAAACTGAGCATGCTCTATGACGACCGGGGAGAATTGATCGAGCAGGTCTTGGAGTCGCGCCCCCAACTGGGGAAAACCGTGGTCACAACCTTCAGCCTGGAAATGCAAAAACTGGCGATGGAAGCGCTGAAGGAGAGCGGTCGACCCGGTGCGCTTGTCGCGGTCGATGCCTATTCAGGGGACATCCTCGCTGCTGCTTCGTATCCGACTTTTGATCCCAACGCTTTTGTCCCTCCGAACAGCCCGGTTGAATTTTACGGCGAAAACTGGGACAGCCTGCCCAATGCTCCGTTCTTCTGCCGCGCGATCGATGGTGCCTACCCACCCGGCTCGACCTTCAAGCCGTTGGTGGCGCTCGCGGCGATGCATTCGGGAACGGTGAGAGGAACGTTGACCCGTTACTCCGGTCCACCCAGTCTCGATGTGGATGGCCGGGTTTTCCGGAACTGGAACAGTGCCCATGAGGGACGACTTGATGTCCGCTTTGCTCTCCTCCGATCCTGCAACACCTGGTTTTATCAAGCGGCGATCGAAACCGGTGGCGATCCATTGATCAAGGTTGCCAAGGCGTTTGGATTGGGGGTTCAGCCTCCGTTGCCACTTCCGCTCAGCTCCGGTGCGGCGGGCAACGTGCCCAGCGGCTACCTCGTGAACCGGGCCATTGCGAACTTTTCGATCGGGCAGGGTTCGCTGCTCGTTTCGCCGCTGCAGATGGCTCAGGCGATGGCGGGGCTGGCCAATGGCGAGTTTGTCCCCAACATGAGGATGGTGCTGCAATATCAGGATCCGATTTCCGGAGAAATTGTGGAGGACAAAAAAGCGGAGCGTTTCCAAACCCTGGATTACAGCCAGCGGGACCTGGAGCTGGTGCGGCAGGGAATGTGGGGAGTGGTCAACCATCCCGCGGGCACCGGAGAACGAGCAGCCCTGCGCTATCCCGATGTCTACGGAAAGACCGGCACTTCCCAGTGGTTTGTCGACGGCATTGAACGGCGTTTGGCGTGGTTCACCGGCTTCGTCAGCTCGCGGAACCCCAACGTTGCGTTTGCAGTTTTGACTCAGGGCAAGGAGGGAGAATCCCTGTCCGGAGGGCGCAACGCGGCCCCAATCGCACGTCGATTCCTCGGCGGGATCTACGCCAACCCCCAAAAATATGGGGTGGAGCGGCCTTCCAAAGGTCGTCTTGCCGCGCCGCTCAATGACACCATCTACATCTCCACGCCCCGCACCATCGCGACTCGCAACAGCGAAGAAGTTCGCCAAGCCAATGAAGCGCTGAAACCGGACCGGAAGAAGCGCAGCGTCGCGGTATCGAGTTATACTCCGAAAGTAAGCACGCCGAAGGTGCCAACGATTGTCTCCGCGCCCACGCGTCAAAGTCGACCTGTGATTCGGGCCCGCATCATCAAAAACGGCCGGTTCCGGACACGCCGCTAACGAGCAAAGTGAACTGAAGATGAGCGATTCGTCCAACTACGGCTGGCAGGGGAAACCGCGGAAGCGGATCCGGAAACGTGTTCGCAAGCGGAAAGCTGTTTCGAGTGCTGCGACTACAACTTCGAAGTCCAAGTCCGGGAACATTGTGAAACAGAAGGTTCGCGATCTGCTCTCGGAAGTTCGGCTTCGCAGCCGGTTCTGGGCGTGGCGTTTCGAACTTTTCAACAAGGAGCACTCCGGTCTTTGCCGGGGCGCGAAATACGCGGTCGGCGGCGTCAGCGCCGCTCTCGTGTTGGCCATGATTGTCGGGCTGTTTTATTACATCAAGGCGTGCCGCTATGATTTGAAGGAGGTTGCCTATGTCGAGGGCGGAGCCAATGTGATCGACTGGTCCGGAGCGACGATTGGCCGGATCGTTCCCAAAAAACCGGAAGATCGTCAGCCTCGAACAAGTTCCCCCGCACTTGATCGACGCGCTTTTGGCGACTGAGGACGAACGGTTTTACGAGCACGAAGGTTATGACTTCTGGGGAATGGCGCGGGCTGGCATGGTGAATCTTCGATCCCGCCGCATTCGTCAGGGTGCCAGCACCATCACCCAGCAGCTGGCGAGAAATGCCTGCGCCTTGACCCAACGGAGCTACGATCGCAAATTGACCGAGATCTTTCTCGCCTGGCGGATCGAGCGCGCCTTCAGCAAGAGTGAGATCCTTGTCGGCTACCTGAATCGCATTTATCTGGGGAGCGGATATTGGGGCATTGGAGCAGCGGCGGAAGGCTATTTTGCCAAGGAGGTATCGGAACTCGATATTGGCGAATGCGCCATGCTCTGTGGCATCATCAGAAGCCCGCATCCATCCTCACCGTATCGCAATTACGAACGCGCCGTGGCTGCGCGAGACGATACCCTGCAGCGCATGCTTCGATCCGGACTCCTGGGAAAGGCTGATGCCGAGTTGTGGACCACAAAGGAAACCCGCGTTCGCCCCTTCAAGCGCCTCGACCTCGCTTCCCGGTATGTGCTGGCGCAGATCGGACGTGAAGCGAATCGCCTTATGATCGCAGATTCCTTTGAGGGATTGGAGATCGAGACGTCGCTCGACATTCGATTGCAGCACCAGGTCGAAACCGCGGTGGAGGATACCCTTCGCGAGATTGAAGCCGCTGAGACGTATATTCATCCAACCCGGGCCCAGTTTTCGGCCGGCGAGATCGAAGTCGAAAAGGGCGTTCCCTATCTTCAGGCGGCGGTGATTGTTTTGCAGAACACGACCGGCGAAGTGGTTGCAGCGGTGGGAACGCGGAGTCATCGGGAGAGCGAGTACGACCGGGTCTGGCGATCGAGTCGCCCGGCGGGAAGCTCGTTTTTGCCCTTCCTCTATGCTTCGGCGTTTGAGAATCCCAATCTGGGTCCGCAATCGCTCGTGTTTGATGCGCCGCTCGATAATCGGGAAGTCATGATCGGCGGTCGATCGGGAATTTTGGGTGAGTGGTGCTCGGAATCTTCGACAAGCCATTTCGAAGGGATGATGCCGGCGGCCTGGGCCTTCCTTCGAGGAAAGAGCAGTGCATCCGTCCGGCTTGGATTTGAGACCGGACTCCTCCCAACCCACGATCTTGCGATGCGGGCAGGTATCGTTTCGCCGATGCGTGAATACCCGAGTTCCTTTCTTGGAAGCAGCGAAGTGAACCTTGCCGAACTCACTCATGCCTACACGATTTTTCCCAACCTGGGTTGGCGTCCGAGCCGTTCCGGTCTGGTCCGAAAGATCAGCGACGAGAATGGCGGGACGCTCTTCGAGGAGCAGCGAAATGCCAAGTCGGTTCGCGTAATCAGCGAAGCCACTGCTGCGCAGATGAACGCGCTCATGGCCCGGTCACTACCCGTTCGCAGCGATAAGGAAGCGCTGCCGATTCGGGGCGAAATTGCGGGGAAAACCGGCGTCTCCTATGAAGGCACGGATCATTGGTTCATTGGATTCAATTCCCAGTTCACCTGGGGAGTCTGGGTGGGGTTCGAC